>NZ_MEGQ01000064.1:0-26161 GCF_001725585.1 Thiomonas sp. SCN 64-16
GCGTCGCTCGGTTCGTCGCAAGCGCCGACCGACGCCGTGGAAAAGTCTCCCAGCGCCTCGAACACAAAAATCCGGACAGTCCCGGCTTTTTCGATTCCCACCTTCCGCCCATGTCCGCACCGCAACCCGTTCCCTCGCTCGACCCGGACAAGTTCGTCAGCTATCCCGACTCGCCCTTCCGCCTGTATCAGCCCTACCCGCCGGCGGGTGACCAGCCCACCGCGATTGCGCAATTGGCCGAGGGGCTGGGCGACGGTTTGAGCTACCAGACTCTGCTGGGCGTGACCGGCTCGGGCAAGACCTACACCATGGCCAATGTGATCGCCCGTATGGGGCGCCCGGCCATTGTGTTTGCGCCCAACAAAACGCTGGCCGCGCAGCTCTACAGCGAATTCCGCGAGTTTTTTCCAAAGAACGCGGTGGAATACTTCGTCAGCTATTACGACTATTACCAGCCCGAGGCCTATGTGCCGCAGCGCGACCTGTTCATCGAGAAAGACAGCGCGATCAACGAGCACATCGAGCAGATGCGCCTGTCGGCCACCAAAAGTCTGCTGGAACGGCGCGACGTGGTGATTGTGGCGAGCGTGAGCGCGATTTACGGCATCGGCAATCCGTCGGACTATCACGCCATGATTCTCACGGTGCGCACCGGCGACCGCATGGGCCAGCGCGACGTGATCGCACAACTGGTGCGCATGCAGTACCAGCGCAACGAGGTCGATTTCACCCGCGGCACCTTCCGTGTGCGCGGTGACCGCATCGACGTCTTTCCGGCCGAGCACGCCGAGCTGGCGGTGCGCATCGAACTGTTCGACGACGAGATCGAGTCGCTCTCCCTGTTCGACCCGCTCACCGGCGTGGTGCGGCAGAAGATTCCGCGCTTCACCATCTACCCCAGTTCGCATTACGTCACCCCGCGCGAGAAGGTGCTCGAGGCGGCGGAGGGCATCAAGCAGGAGCTGCGCGAGCGGGTGAAGGAACTCACCGGCATGGGCAAGCTGGTGGAGGCGCAGCGGCTGGAGCAGCGCACCCGCTTCGACCTGGAAATGCTCACCGAGATCGGCCATTGCAAGGGTATCGAGAACTATTCAAGGCATCTGTCGGGCGCGGCGCCGGGTGAGCCGCCGCCTACCTTGGTGGACTATCTGCCGCCAGACGCCATCATGTTTCTCGACGAAAGCCATGTGCTCATCGGCCAGTTCAACGGCATGTACAACGGTGACCGCGCGCGCAAGCAGACTCTGGTGGACTACGGCTTTCGGCTGCCTTCGGCGCTGGACAACCGGCCGCTCAAGTTTGCCGAATTCGAGCGCAAGATGCGGCAGACCGTGTTTGTCTCCGCCACCCCGGCGGACTATGAAAGCCAGCACGCGGATCAGGTGGTGGAGCAGGTGGTGCGGCCCACCGGGCTGGTGGACCCTCTCATCGAGGTGCGCCCGGCCAGCAGCCAGGTGGACGACGTGCTGGGCGAAATTCGCCTGCGGGTGAACAAAGGCGAGCGCGTGCTCATCACGACGCTCACCAAGCGCATGGCCGAGCAGCTCACCGACTATCTCGACGAAAACGGCGTGAAGGTGCGCTATCTGCACTCCGACATCGACACCGTGGAGCGGGTGGAAATACTGCGCGACCTGCGGCTGGGCGTGTTCGACGTGCTGGTGGGCATCAACCTGCTGCGCGAGGGACTGGACATTCCCGAGGTGTCGCTGGTGGCCATTCTCGATGCGGACAAGGAGGGCTTTTTGCGTTCCACCCGTTCGCTCATCCAAACCATCGGCCGCGCGGCGCGCAATGTGAACGGCATGGCCATTTTGTACGGCGACCGCATCACCGACTCCATGCGTCGCGCCATCGACGAAACCGAGCGCCGCCGCGCCAAGCAGATTGCGTTCAACACCGAGCATGGCATTACGCCCACCGCGCTCAACAAATCGGTGCGCGATCTGATCGATGGCGTGGTGCAGACGCCGGGCAAGGGCTTGCGCGCGGGCAGCGTGGAGCGTGAAATTGCGGAACTGCAGATCGACAACGCGCAGGACGTGGCGCGTGAGATCAAGCGTCTGGAAAAGCGCATGATCGAGCACGCCCGCAATCTCGAATTCGAGCAGGCCGCACGGGTGCGCGATCAGCTCGGGCTGCTGCGGCAGCGGGTGTTCGGCGGCGGCGACGACCACGACACCGACGCCCAGCAAAGCGCCTGAATCTGTTTTTGTTCCGCATCCCCATCACGATCTCAGGAGGCTGACCATGCAAACGCCATCGCATCCGACTTCGCCCACCCGCCGCCACACCCTGCGCTGGCTGGGCGCAGGGCTGGGCAGCACCGCGCTGGGCGCTTGCGGCGGCGGGGCGGTGCTGGTGTGGGGCGAAACCCCGGCCTCGGCGGCGTCCAGTCCGTTGCCGGGCGCTACGCAGCCCGCGGTCAAAGCGGCGGCGGTGATTGTGGCCAGCGGTCTGTCGCGGCCGTGGGCGCTGACCTTTCTGCCCGATGGCCGCATGCTGGTGACCGAGCGCATCGGCGCGCTGCGCATCGTCGGTCTGGACGGCAAGGCGGCAGCGCCGATTGCCGGTGTGCCCGCGGTGGATGCGCGCGGGCAGGGCGGCTTGCTCGACGTGGCGCTCGATCCCGCCTTTGCGGCGAATCGTCGCGTGTATTTGAGCTATGCCGAAGCGGGTACGGGAGCCGAGGCCGGGCGCAACGGCACCGCAGTGGCGCGCGGGCTGCTCTCAAACGACGGCACGCGGCTGAGCGACGTGCAGGTGATCTTCCGCCAGACGCCCAAAATCGACAGCACCGCGCATTTCGGCTCGCGGCTGGTGTTCGCGCCAGACGGCACGCTGTTTATCACCCTGGGCGACCGCTTCAGCCAGCGCGACGCGGCGCAGGATTTGTCCAACACTCTGGGCAAGGTGGTGCGCATTCACCCGGATGGCAGCGTGCCGAAAGACAACCCTTTCGTCGGCCGCGCCGGGGTGCGCGAAGAGATCTGGAGCTACGGCCACCGTAATGTGCAGGGCGCGGCGCTCCATCCGGTGACGGGCGAGTTGTGGACGAGCGAGCACGGCCCGCAGGGCGGTGACGAAGTCAACATCACCCGCGCTGGGCGCAACTACGGCTGGCCGAAAATTTCCTACGGCTGCGAATATGGCGCCCCGGTGGGCAACTGCCCGCCCGTGGGCGGCGCCACCAGCGCGCCCGGTATGGAGCAGCCGGTGACCTATTGGGTGCCCACATCCATCGCGCCCTGCGGCATGGCGTTCTACACCGCCAGCGTGTTCCCGCAATGGCGCGGCAATCTGTTCGTCGGCGCGCTGGCCGGGCAGGCGCTGTGGCGGCTGCAACTCGGCGGCAACAAGGTGGTGGCGCGCGAGGCGCTGCTGGCCGATCTGGGCGAGCGCATCCGCGACGTGCGGCAGGGGCCGGACGGCGCGATCTACCTGATTTCAGACGGCGCGTCGGCCAAGATTTACCGGCTGCAGCCGGTGTGAAAGCGCTGTTGTCTCTGGGCGACGCTGACTATTGATCCAGAATGAAGAAGCATGAAGGGTTCATGGGCAACGCCATGCAACGGCCTCTCCCCCTCCCAACCTCCCCCACGCCGTGGGGGGGGCGTGTTTACTCCCTCTCCATGTGTGGGGAGGGTCGGGGTGGGGCGCAGTCTCATACTTCAATGTGGCCGATCAATAAGTACCCGCACGGCCTCCGCCTTTTTTCGATCAAGCTGGCCGATGCGACGGACGAAACCCTGGAATTCGACCTCGGCAAGTGCCGCATCGCCTTCGACTTCAGCCGGATCTGGCCGAAGTGAGGGGCTGGCTGTAGCGCAGGATCAGCCCGCCTTCGGTGGCGTTGCGCAGCGCCACTTCGCCGCCCAGGCGCTGCGCGATCTGGCGGATGATGGACAGGCCCAGCCCGCTGCCTTCGCTTTGCGCGCCCGGCAGGCGTACGAAGGGGTCGAACACCCGCTGCAACTGCTCGGGCGCAATGCCGGGGCCGCTGTCCTGCACTTCGATGACCGCGTGGTCGCCCTCGGCCCGCACCCGCAGATCGATCCGTCCGCCTTCCGGGGTGTAGCGCAGCGCGTTGTCCACCGCGTTGCGCAGCAGGGTGTAGAGCTGGGCGGGATCGGTGTCGATCTCCACCTTCTCGGCGCGGTCGATGCCCAGGTCGATGCCGCGGCTCTCGGCCAGCGGCAGCAAATCGGTGATCACTTCGCGCATCACCCCGCTCGGGTCGAGCGTCTGCCGCAGCGTCGTCTGCTCGCCTTGTGAACGGGCGAGGCTGAGCAACTGTTCCACCACGGTGCGAGCGCGGCGCAGGCCATCTTGCAGCGCGCCGATGCGCTGCCGCGCCTGCGGTTCGAGCTGCAGCGGTTTGAGGTTGTCCACCTGCATGCTGAGCACGGCGATGGGGGTGCGCAGTTCGTGCGCGGCGTCGGCGACGAAGCGGCGCTGCTGTTCCATCGAGGCATTCAACCGTTGCAGCAGGCGGTTGATGGAGTGCACGAAGGGCAGGATTTCCTGCGGCACATCGGTTTGCGGCAGGGGCTGCAGATCGGCTTCGCTGCGCGCGTCCACGCCCTGCGCCATTTGCCGCAGCGGCCGCAGCGCCCGCTGCACCACCCAAGCAGACAGCAGGGCCAGCAGCGGGATAAGCGCCAGCAGTGGGAACAGGGTGCGCTGCGCGCTGTCGATGGCGGCGTCGGTGCGCACATCGGTGCGCTGCGCCACGGCGATGCGGCCTTTGTCGCCCTGCTGCACGAACACGCGCCAGGCATGGTCGCCGCTTTGCACCACATGCATGCCGTCGCTCAGGTCTTTGGAGAGCTGCAGGCCGTGCGCACCCACGGGCGCTCCGAGCTTCTGCACCACGATGCGAGCGTCTTTATCGACATCGGCCCCGGCGGGGTTGAGCGCGCTGTCGGGAAGATGGCCCCAGCGGTGCACCAGGCTGGCGATTTGGCGCAGTTGCGCGTCCTGCAGTTCGTTGGCTTCCTGATAGCCGAAAAAGTAGGACAGCGCCGCCGTGCCCAGACCGACGACAACCACGCTCACCGTCATCCACAGCCATAGCCGACGCAGCAGCGATTGCGCGCCCCAATGGCGCAGTGCGGCCAGGGGATTCATGGCGCCTTGTCCGTATCGCCGCGCGGCGCTAGCCAGCCCACCCCGCGCACGTTTTTGATCACTTCTGGAGCGAGTTTTTTGCGCAGGCTGTGGATGAGAAACTCCACCGCGTTGCTTTCCACCTCTTCGTTCCAGCCGTAGATGCGGTCTTCGAGTTCGCTGCGCGACAGAATGGCGCCGGGGCGCAGCAATAGCGCGTGGAGCAGGGCGTATTCGCGCGCGGTCAGACGCTGCGTCTGCCCCTGAAACCGCACCTCGCGGGAAACGGGGTCGAGTTCGAGCACACCGTTGGACAGCACCGGCTGCGCCTGCCCGCCCTGGCGCCGCGCCACCGCGCGGATGCGCGCCAGCAGCTCGGCGCTCTCGAAGGGTTTGACCAGATAGTCGTCTGCGCCCAGGTCGAGGCCGCGCACCCGGTCTTCAAGCGCGTCGCGCGCGGTGAGAATGAGGATGGGCAGGTTGCTGCCCGACTGCCGCAGCGCCTGCAGCACCGACAGACCGTCGCGCTTGGGCAGGCCGAGATCGAGCAGCATCAGCTCGTATTCGCCGCCTTGCGCCGCGCTCAGCGCCGACGCGCCGTCGAGTACCCAGTCCACCGCGTGGGTGGCGTCGCGCAGGGCTTCGCGCGTGGCGGCGCCCAGCATGTGATCGTCTTCAACCAGGAGAATGCGCATGGTTCACTCGGTAGGGGGAGAGACTGCAGACAGCGGCAGATTGTCGTCGGCCTCGGCGTCGTCCAGCCGGCCTCGCATCAGCTTGAACAGCACCGGCATGACCAGCAGCACCAGCGGCATCTGTACCGCCAGCCCTGCGATGATGGCCACGGCCAGCGGCTGTTGCATGGCAGAGCCTTGCCCCAGCGCGAGGGCCAGCGGCGCAAGCGTCAGCATGGCCGCCAGCGTGGTCATGGCGATCGGGCGCATGCGGTTCTGCCCGGCGGACACCAGTGCGGCATCCAGGCCCTGCTCAGGGTGCTCGTGCAGCAAGGACTGCACTTCGCTGAAGTAGAAAATCGCGACCTCGGTGACGATGCCCACGATCATGGTCATGCCCATCATGGCCGAGATGTTGAGCTCGATGCCTGCCGCCCACAGGCCAATGAACACCGCGGGCAGCGCGAGCAGCGGCATGGCCAGGATGCTGATCGCCACCTTGAAACGTTCATACAAAAAAAGCAGCAGCAAAAACACCAGCAGTACCGCCGCACCGAGCACGCTGATCAGGCCCTGAAACGCGATTTGCTGCTGCTTGTACAGCCCGCCGAGCTGGGCATAGACGCCGGGCGGAAAGTAGCCGGGTGCGTCGATGATTTTTTTTACATCGGCAATGGTCGAGCCTAGATCGCGCCCGCTGATGCGCGCGGTGACCGCGGCCATCGCCTTGAGGTTTTCGCGGTGGATTTCCGGCTGGCCGGTGAGCACCTTGAGGCTGGCGATGCGCCCCAGGGTGAAGACATGGCCGTCGGGTGCGCGCAGCGGCAGGCGGGCGATGTCGTCGGTCGTTTGACGCAGCGTCAGCGGCGTCC
The DNA here is from genome assembly GCF_001725585.1 of Thiomonas sp. SCN 64-16. Classification (NCBI taxonomy): domain Bacteria; kingdom Pseudomonadati; phylum Pseudomonadota; class Betaproteobacteria; order Burkholderiales; genus Thiomonas; species Thiomonas sp. SCN 64-16. Next base: position 6,656 of record NZ_MEGQ01000064.1, read on the forward strand.
ACAGCCGCACGCCGACCATCTTCGGACCTTGCTGGATTTGCGTCACCACGCTGCCGCCGATCAGGGTTTGCAACTGTTGCTGCACCTGCTGCGGATCGACGCCTTCGAGTGCCGCGCGGGTGGGGTCGATATGGATGTCGAGCGCGTCGCCCGCGGGCTTGATGCCGCTGCGCACATCGACGACGCCGGCAATCTTGCCGATGGCCGCCGCCGTATGGTGCGCAAGCTGGGCGAGCTGCTGCGGGTTGTCGTCGAAGATTTTGATCTCCACGGGCTGCGGCACGGCGGTGAGGTCGCCGATCAGGTCTTCCATCAACTGCGCCAGTTCGATTTTCACGCCGGGAACCTGGGTTTCGATGCGCTGGCGCACCTCCTCCATCACCACGTCGATGGACTTGCGGGGCGGGGGCTTCAACCGCACGAAAAAATCGCCTTCGTTGGCTTCGGTCACGCCGCCGCCGAGCTGCGCCCCGGTGCGGCGCGACCAGGTTTGCACCTCGGGCGTGGTGCGCAGAATCTGTTCCACTTGCGCGAGGATGCGGTCGGTCTCGGTCAGCGAGGTGCCGGGCGGGGTGCGGTAGTCGAGAATAAAACCGCCTTCGTCCATATGCGGCATGAAGCCGCTGCCCACTTGCCCGTAAGCCAGCCAGCCCGCGAGCAGCAGCGGCGCCAGTCCCAGCGCGGCCAGCCACGGGCGGCGCAGGCTGGCGCCCAGCACCCGCGCATAGCCGCGTTGCACGGCAGAGAGCCAGCGGCCGTTTTCACGCTGCGCTTCGCGCGCGATGTCCTTGGGCGAGAGCAGCTTGTCGGCCAGCAGCGGCACGGCCAGCCAGGCGACGAAAAAGGAGATGACCAGGGCGGCGGCCATGGTCAGCGACAGCGCCTTGAAAAAAGCGCCGGTGACGCCGGAGAGGAAGGCCAGCGGCAGGAAGATGACCACGGTGGACGCACTCGACCCGGCCAGCGGCCGCAAATACTCCATCGCCGCGTGCAGGATGCCGCTGTGCCGCGCTTGCGCTTCGCCGCGATGGCGCGCCTCACTCAACCGCCGCACGATGTGCTCGCTCATCACGATGGCGTCGTCGATCACCAGGCCCACAGCGGCCGCCATGCCGCCTAGGGTCATGATGTTGAAACTCATCCCCAGGGCGTAGAGCAGCACCACGGTGGCGGCCAGCACGGCGGGCACGGTGATCATGGCGATGAGGGTGATTTTCAGGCTGCGCAAAAACAGCAACAGCACCAGCCCGGCCAGCGCCACGCCGATCAGAATGGCGTCGCGCACGCTGGCGGCGCTGTCCACCACCAGGGTGCTCTGGTCGTACCAACTGGCCAGATGCGCGCCGGGCGGCAGCGGGGTTTTGGCGAGCAGTTCGCGCACATGGCGGGCGATCTGCACGGTGTTGCCGCCCGGCTGCTGGTAGATGTTGAGCAGCACGGCGTCCTGCCCATTCGCGGTGATGCGCACCCATTTGGGCACGGTGCTGCGCGAGATGCGCGCCACGTCTTTGAGGCGAATGACGCCGTCCGGCCCGGCCCGCAGCACGATGTCGCCGATCTGCGCGGCATCATGCAGGCGCGAGTCGGCCAGGGCGAGCAGGAGCTTGTAGCGGTCTTGCAGATGACCCACGGCCTGCACGCCGTTGGCGGCGCTGACGGCGTTGCTCACGTCCTGCAGCGCCAGCCCCAGCGCCTGCAGTTTCAGCGGGTCGAGGGTGACGTGATATTCCTCCTGCGCACCCCCCTGAATCTGCACCCGCGCCACCCCGCCGATGCTGGACAGCAGCGGCCGCAACTGGAACTCGGCCAGGTCGTAGAGCTGAGTCGGTGTATATGCCCCCACGCTCGCCGAGGCTCGCTGCCCCCCGAGGGGGCGCTCACCGCCTTGGGGCGGCCCTGCGGCGGTGAGTGCGTTCGAGGTCAGGCTGTAGGCGATGACCGGGTCGACCGTGGGGTCCATGCGCTTGCTCGACACCTGGGTGCCGGGCGGCAGTTGCGGCAGCATCTGCGTGACCGCTTCGTTGACCTGTACCGCGGCCAGCGCCATGGGCGTGCCCCAGTTGAAACTCACCGAAATATCGGCGGTGCCGCGGCTGGTGGTCGAGCGCACATCCACCACGCCGGGCACGCGGCGTACCGCCTGCTCCAGCGGCTGCGTGACTTGCAACATCATCTGGCTGGCGGGGCGGTCGCCCGCATCGGCGCTGACCACCACGCGCGGGAAGTCCACATTGGGAAACAGCCCCACCGGCAGCTTGAACGCGGCAAACACCCCGCCGACTGCCAGCAGCGCGAGCAGAAATAGGACGGAGCGTCGATGGCGTTGCAGCCAGACCGAGGCGCCGCTCATCGCTGAGCTCCCATCACGCGCAGCGCCATGCCGGGGCGAAGTTCATAGTTGCCGGAGACGACCAGCGGCATGGCCGGATTCAAAGCGCCCGTAATGCCGGTTTGTAGGCCGCTTTCGATGGCGATCTGCACGGGGATGCGTAGCGCCTTACCGTGGTCGTCCTGAAACACGAAGGCGCCGCGCTCGTCCTGCAGCACGGCGTCGCGCGGGACGACCCAGCCGCGCCAGCGGCCGAGCACCATGTCGGCCTGCACGCTGGCTCCAGCCGGAGGAAGACCGGCCTGAGCAGACAGGGCGATCTGCACGTCCAGGCGCTGGGTCTTGGGGTTGATGGCCGCTCCAACGCTGCGGATGGTGCCCTGCCAGTGCTGCGTCGGGTCGAACACCGAGCTCAGCCGCACGGCTTGGCCGGGCTGCAGGCGCGGCGCGTCTTCCGGAGGCACGCCGGCCAGCGCTTGCAGGCTGCCGCTGCGCCCGAGTTGCAGCAACGGGCTGCCTGTCGCGAGCAGATCACCCGGCGCGGCGCTTACCGCCAGCACGATGCCGTCTTGCGGCGCCAGCACCCGCGTTGCCGCCTGTCCCGCGCCTTGTTGCTGCAGGCTGTGCAGTTGCGCCTGCGCGTCGGTCAGCGCCTTGCGCGCCGCATCGACCTGCGCCTGCGTCGCGAGTTGTTGCGCCTTGAGCGCGGTCATGCGGCCCAACTCGCCCTGTGCAAACGAAACGGCGGTCTGCGCCTGGCTGTAGGCCAGCGCGGTGCTGGCATCGCTGTGCAGCGTGGCCAGCACCGCGCCCTTGCGCACGGCCTGGCCGACATGCACGGCCACGGTTTGCACCTGCATGGCATGCTGGAAGGTGATGGCCTGAGTCTGGCTGGCGGGCACCTGTACCACGGCGTAGGCGCGCAGGGTATGCAGCAGCTCGCCGCGTTGCAGCGGCGCGGTCTGTACCTGTGCGGAGATGGGGCTGTCTGCAGCGAACGCACTCGGCAGGCTGCCGAGGGTCAGGAAAAGCGAGGGCAGACTCAGCGCGGCAAGAAGGGCGAGGCGGGCACGAGTGGGCAGGGTCATAGCGGTGCGGCGTTGGATTTGGACGGGGTAACTAGGGCGGCGGTCTGACGGTAGGGGCCAAGACCGGTGAGCAGTTGCAAGGCCAGAATTTGCTCGGCGCGCTGTTGCGCGTTGGCCTGCAGCGCCAGACGCTGGTCGAGCAGGGCGGTGCGCTGGTTGATGAATTCCAGCAGGCTCATGCCGCCCTGCTGCAGCGCCTGCCGTGCGGCGGCATCGGCCGATTCCAGTGCGGGCAGGGCGTCCTGCAGAGTCTGACGCTGCTGCTGCAAGAGCGCGATGTCGGCCTGCGCCTGCCGTACATCGGCGTCAGCCTGATCGAGCCGGGCCTGATAGTCGGCCAGCAGTTGCGCGCGGGTCGCGCGCTGCGTGGCGATCACGCCCTGATTGCGGTTGAACAGCGGCAGGCTGATGCTCACGCCGAAGCCCACGGTGTTCACACCGGCGGTGTCGCGCGCGCGGGTGAAGCCCAGATTGAAGGCCGGAAACTGCCCGAGCACGGCTTGCCAGACCTTCTGCTCCTGCGCGGCATAGCCAGCCTGCAGCGCCATCAGATCGGGGCGGATGTGCGGCAGTTGCTTGAGCGCTGCGGCCACCTGCGCGGCAGTGGGCGCGGCTTGTTCAGAGGGCGCGGCCAGCGGCAGCGGTACATCGGCCTGCAGCCCGAGCAGGGCATGGAGCTGCGATTGCAGGCCGAGCTGCTGGCGTTCGATCTGCTGGATGGTTTGCGTCAGGGCTTGCAGCGGGACGAGCTGGGCGTCCACGTCGAGCCGGGTGACATTGCCTTGCGCCAGCGCGGCCTGGCTGCGCTGCAGGCGCTGCGTGAATAAGGCGCGTTCCTGCTCCAGCAGTTTCAGCCGCGCCGCGTTGCCGGTGATCTGGGTGTAGAGCAGGCGGGCTTGCGCCACGGTCTGCCATTCGGCCCACAGCACTTGCAGGTTGACCTGGGTTGCGGCGTGCTGTGCGGCGCTTTGCGCGGCGTGGTGGGTGATGAGCGCGGCAATGTCGTAAGACAGCCCGAGGTTGTACGCCGAAGTCGTTGCTCCGGCGCTGTTGCCGGGGAAGTCTTGCGACAGGCCGAGTTGCGGATCGGGCAGCAGCCCGGCGTCGAAGGCTTGCGCCCGCGCCACGCCCAACCGGGCCCGCTCGGCCTTGAGCTGCGGGTTGTTGAGCACGGCGAGGATGGCCAGCCCGGTGGCGTCCAGCGGCTTGGCGGTATCGAAGTTGTAGCGGGCCAGTGCGGGCAGCGCGATCTTGCTGCGCGCCACATCCAGGCTTTTCGCCGATGCGGCCAGATCGGCGGAAGTCGGCAGCGGCTCGGGGTGATAGCTGGCGCAACCGCCTAGAAGCAGAGCGGCGAGCAAAACGCTGCGGGATAAATGGGGAACCGTCATGGCAGTGGGCAGTGGGGTGACAATTTGCTTCATCGTAAAACCCAGCCTTGACGAATGGCCGGTGCGAACAGGTTGCGATAGAGGCCCGTGAGCAAGGGCATGGCGGGCTCCAGCAGACGATGCCGCGCCAGATGGACGACGAGCGCGGCCATCAATCCCACCAGCGCGGCGCCCGCCATGTCCAGCGGCCAATGCACGCCGAGATACACCCGCGCCCAGGCCACCGGCAGACCCAGCAGTGCCAGCAGCAGACCGGCCCGGCGCCATGTCGGCGTGAGGAGCAGGCTCGCCGCGACCGAAGCGATCACGGTGAGGTGATCGCTAGGAAAGCCGCTGTCGGGCGCATGCGCCAGCAGCGCAGGGCCGAGGCCGATGGCGAAGGGGCGCGGCTCGAACACCGCCAGCCCGATGAGTTGATTGATGCCCAGCGCCACGAGGGCCGCCACCGCCGCCTGCAGCAGCGGCGGGCGCAGCGCGTCCGGGTGGCGCAGCCAGCCCCAGATCAACAGCAGGGGCGCGGCGTAGATGGCGTATTCGGCAAAGAACAGCGCCACGTCGATGCTGGCTTGTGACGCCGTGCCGTGGGCGGCCCAATGGGTGTAGAGCCCCAGATTGAGGTCATTCCAGAAAGCGGGGAAATGCAGCATGGCGTGGCGGTGTTTTTGTGAGTTGGCAAAACAAAACCGCCTCCGCGACACCCGGAGGGCTTCCGGATGAAAGGAGGCGGTTGCAGCGATCAGTCCTGCTGATCGTGGTCGTCGTGATCGTTACGGTCTTGGGTCGAGGCGATGACCGTGCCTTGATCCGGGCTGATCTTCACGTCGAACACCTGCGCGCCTTTGACTACTTCCACGTCATACACCGCCTTGCCCGCGTGCTGCTCGACTTCGGCCTTGGAGGCCGTGCCGCCCACATGCTGCTCGGCTGCGGTGACGGCCTGGCTCAGGCTGATCTTGGCATTCGGGATGATGCGGGCGTCGTTGCCCCCGTCATTCGAGGCGAAAGCGCTGACCCCGGCTGCCGCCGAAGCGAGTGCGAGCGTGGCGATGAGGATGGATTGGCGAATTTTCATGATGAAGCTCCCTGAAGAAGTTGAACAAACGCCGACTTGGCGTGAGGAGAACTCTAGGGAGCGAGTCTTAGCGCACCCATAGCGCTGGACTTATGCTTTCGCCATGCAAACAGCGCCTGTCTCCTCGCCTTCGACCTCAGCGCCAAGACCCCGGCTCGGCTTGGCGCTGGGCGGCGGCGCCGCGCGCGGCATGGCGCACCTGGGTGTGCTGCGGGCCTTGGCCGATGCCGGCGTGCGCATCGATTTCATCGCCGGGTGCAGCATCGGCGCGCTGGTTGGTGCCATTGCCGCAGCGGGGCGCACCGACGGGCTGGAGGCCACGTTCAAGACCTTCGACTGGCGCAAGACCCTGTCGTTTTTCGACGTGGTGTTTCCTCGCTCGGGGCTGATCGACGGCGCCAAGGTCACCGAACTGGTGCGCGAGCATTTGCCGGCGACGCAGATCGAGGCGCTGTCGATCCCGTTTGCCGCGATTGCCACCGATCTGCACAGCGGCGCCGAGGTGGTGCTGCGCTCAGGCGATGTGATCGAGGCGGTGCGCGCCAGCATTGCCGTGCCGGGCGTGTTCACCCCGGTGCGCGTGCATGGGCGGGTGTTGGTGGACGGGGGCTTGAGCAACCCGGTGCCGGTCAGCGTGGTGCGTGCCATGGGGGCGGACCAGGTGATTGCGGTCGATCTCAATCATGGCGTGGTGGACGGTCGGCTCAAGCGACGGCTGCGGCCCAAACCCCGGCGCGGTGAAACTCCGGTGGAAGAACCGGCAGGCCGCTGGGTGGCCGACTATCGGCGGGGGATGGCCGATCTCAAGAGGATCAGTTCGAGCGCTGGGCCGACCGCGAGGAGCCGCTGCCCAATATGTTCGAGGTCTTGCTGGCTTCGGTGAATGTGATGGAAATGCACATCACCGAAAGCCGTCTGCGCATCGAGCCGCCCGACTTGCTCATTCGGCCGCCGCTGGGCGACATCCGCTTTCTCGAATTCGGCCGCGCCGAAGAATCGATCGAAATCGGCTACGACGCGGCGATGCAGGCGCTGCGCGGCTGGAACCCGTAACTGCCCTCAGCCGGTATTGCGCAGCCCCGCGGCGATGCCGTTGATGCTCAGGTGAATGCCGCGCTTGGTGCGCTCGTCGGTCTGCCCTTCGCGGAAGCGGTGCAGGAGTTCGATCTGCAGGTGGTTCAGCGGGTCGATATACGGAAAGCGGGCGCGGATCGAACGCTTGAGCGTGGGGTTGTCGGCCAGGCGCTCGGTGTTGCCGGTGATGGCGGTGAGCATATCGGTGGTGAGCTGCCATTCGCGCTGCAGCGCCTTGAGCACCTTCTGGCGCGTCTTGGGGTCGGCCACCAGTTCGGCATAACGCTGCGCCACGCGCAGATCGGTCTTGGCCAGCACCATGTCGATGTTCGACAGCAGGGTGGCGAAGAAGGGCCACTGCTTGGCCATGCGCTGCAGCAGCTTGAGGCCGTCGGGATTGGCGTCGAGGAAGGCCTGCACCCCGCTGCCGAAGCCATACCAGCCGGGCAGCGCCACGCGGCACTGGCCCCACGAAAAGCCCCAGGGAATGGCGCGCAGGTCGGCAATGGCGCGGGTGGCCTTGCGCGAGGACGGACGGCTGCCGATATTGAGCTCGGCGATCTCGGAAATGGGGGTGGCGCTATAGAAGTAATCGGTGAATTCCGGGGTTTCGTACACTAGCTTGCGGTAGGCCGCCATGGAGGCTTCGGACAGGGCGGCAGCCGCGTCGAGAAAGCGCGCCGGGGGCTTGCTCGCGGTCTTGGTTTGCGGCAGCAGCGTGGCCTGCAGCGTGGCGGCCACCAGGGTTTCGAGGTTGCGCAGACCGATTTCGGGATTGCCGTATTTGCTGGTGATGACCTCGCCCTGTTCGGTCAGGCGGATCTGGCCATTCACCGTGCCCGGCGGCTGGGCGAGGATGGCGTCGAAGCTCGGTCCGCCGCCGCGTCCCACCGTGCCGCCACGACCGTGGAACAGCCGCAGGGTGATGCCATGCTCAGCCTTGAGCTGTTCGAACTGCTCGGCCAGCGCGACCTCGGCGCAGTACAGCTCCCAGTTGGAGGTGAAGAAGCCGCCGTCCTTGTTGCTGTCGGAATAGCCCAGCATGATCTCCTGCTCGCCGCCGGAGCGCTGCACCAGCCCCGCGATGCCGGGCAGGGCATAGAAGTCGCGCATGATGGCCGGGGCGTTGCGCAGGTCTTCGATGGTCTCGAACAGCGGCGCCACCAGCAGCTCGGCGTAGCTGTCGTGGCTGCCCAGTGTGCCGTGGAACAGCCCGGCTTCCTTTTGCAGCAACAGCAGTTCAAGCAGATCGCTGACGGTCTCGGAGTGCGAGATGATGTATTGCCGGATGGCGCGCGGGCCGAAGTCGCGCCGGGCGCTGTAGGCGCGGTCGAACACGGCCAGTTCGCTGCGCGCCCAGTCGGAATAGACGTGGTGCGGCAGACGCAGCGGACGCGGGTCGTTGAGGCAGCGGATGAGCAGCGCCTGCTTGGCGGCTTCATCCTGATGGCTGTAATCGGGGCACAGACCAGCGGCAGCGAGCAGTTCGCGCAGCACGACTTCGTGCTGATCCGAGCTTTGCCGCAGGTCGATGGTGGCCAAGCGAAAGCCGAACACCCCGGCGGCGCGGATCAGCGGGTCGAGCCGCGTCTGCGCCAGCGGCCCGGCATGATGCCGGTGCAGCGAGTCGTGGATGATGCGCAGATCGGCGATGAACTCGTCGGCATTGGCATAAGGCTCGGCGCTGCCCACTTCGGGCAGCAGGGCCTGCACCCCGGCGAGCTTGCGCAGGTTGGCGGCTAGGCGCGCGTACATGCCGATGAGCGCACGCCGGTAGGGCTCGTCGCTGCGGTGTTCCGACAGATCGGGCGACTGTTCGGCCAGGGCCATCAGTTCCGGGCTGGCGCTGGCCAGCAGCGCCGAGATCGACAGCTCGCCGCCGATGGCGTGCACTTCGGCCATGTAAAACTCGATGGCGGTGCGCGACTGCATGCGCAAGGCGTAGCTCAGGGTGTCGGCGGTGACGAAGGGGTTGCCGTCGCGGTCGCCGCCGATCCAGTGGCCCATGCGGAAAAAGGCCGGCAGATCGGTCTTGGCAAGGTCTTGCCCGCCTGCGGGAAAGAGCGCCTCGATGTCGCGCTCCAGGTTGCGATACAGGCGCGGGAATTGCGAAAAAAACGTGGCGCCATAAAACGACAGCGCGTTCTTGATTTCGTCCGACACTTTCAGCTTGACGTAGCGCAGCAGCCGCGTCTGCCAGAGCTGCACCACGCGGGCGCGCATGGCGTCTTCGATGTCGGCGCGCTTTTGCGGCAGACGGGTCGCGTCGCGTTCGACCAGCAGTCGCGCCAGCGCCCGTTCGGCGTCGAGCACGCTCTTGCGCTGTACCTCGGTGGGGTGGGCGGTGAGCACCGGGGAAATGAGCGCCTGGTCGAAAAACTGCAGGAGTTGTTGCCGATCCACGCCGGAGTCCTTGAGCGTCTCCAGGGCGGCGCGCACGCTGTCGCGCTGCGGCGGGGCGCCACGCTCGGCATCCTGCTCGGCGCGGCGCAGCACATGGTGATCTTCGGCGATATTGGCCAGAATGGAAAAGTAGCTGAAGGCGCGTATCACGCTGACCGCCTGGTCGCGGCTGAGGCTGCTGAGCAGCTTGTCGAGGGCGCGGCGGTCTTTGGCGTCGCCGTCGCGGTGAAACTTCACCGAGAGCTGGCGCACGGTTTCGACGATGTCGAACATCTCCTGCCCCTCCTGCTCACGGATCAGGTCGCCCAGCAGACGCCCGAGCAGGCGGATGTCGTCGAACAGAGGTGCGTCGGGATCGGAGGCGTTGCGTGCGGCTGAGGGGCGTGTCGACATGGCGAAGAGGGGTTGAATGGGCACGAAATTGGGGCGCAGTGATGCTATCAGCGCCCAGACAAAACGAAGCAAGATGCGCGCTCGCACCGACTCCGGAATTGCGCTGCCGCAGGCCGATCGAACTGCAATGCCCCGATCTGTGGCCTTCCATGCGCCGAATTCAGCCACGGCGCGAACCGGCTCTTTAGAATCATTCGATGACTTCCACTTTCACTCCCCCCCCGTCCCTCGTCATTGCCACCCGCGAAAGCCGTCTGGCGCTTTGGCAGGCCGAGCATGTGCGCGATCTGCTCAAGGGGCTGTATCCGCAGTGCGATGTGCGGATTTTCGGCATGACCACGCAGGGCGACCAGATTCTCGACAAATCGCTGGCCAAGATCGGCGGCAAGGGGCTGTTCGTCAAGGAACTCGAAGTGGCCATGGAGCAAGGGCACGCCGACCTCGCCGTGCATTCGCTCAAGGATGTGCCCATGGTGCTGCCGACCGGATTTGCGCTCACCGCGGTGATGGAGCGTGAAGACCCGCGAGACGCCTGGGTCAGCCCGCATTACGCCAATCTGGCCGATCTGCCCGCGGGCGCGGTGGTCGGCACCTCCAGTTTGCGGCGCGAATCGCAACTGCGCGCGCGCTATCCGCATCTGAAAGTGCAGGCGCTGCGCGGCAACCTCGACACCCGGCTGCGCAAGCTCGACGAAGGGCAGTATGCCGGCATCCTGCTGGCGGCAGCGGGGCTCAAGCGGCTGGGCTTGGGCGAGCGGGTGCGCACCGTCATCGAACCTGAAAACATGCTCCCGGCCGTCGGGCAGGCGGCGCTGGGCATCGAAATCCGCGCCGACCGGCCCGATCTGGCGCAGGCGCTGGCTGCGCTCAACCATCCGCCCACGGCCTTGTGCACCCATGCGGAGCGCGCGGTGTCGCGGGGGCTGGGCGGTAGTTGCACCACGCCGATGGGCGCCTATGCCACATTGGAGGGCGAGGCAATGCATCTGCGCGCGGTGTTGGGGCTGCCCGATGGCAGCCAGGCGCTGCACGCGCAGCAGCGTGGGCGCGTCACCGATCTGGCACAGGCCGAGGCGCTGGGGCAGCAGGTGGCGCGGCAGTTGCGCGAACAGGGCGCCGACGCGCTGCTGGCGCAACTCGGTTCGCATTGAGTTTTCCCGGTTGATGGCTCCAGGCAAAGCGGGGTAACGATGCTCAACACCACGCTGATCTCCACCCGGGCGTCCTCGCAGTCTGGAGGGGCGCATGAGATTTTGGCCGCGGCCGGCGTGCAGATGCTCGACTTTCCGCTGCAACACATCGGCCCGCCGGGCGATCTGCCCCGTTTTCACGCTGCCTTGGCCGCTTTGCCACAGACCGATCTGGCCATCCCCGTCAGCCCTACGGCGGTGGCTGCGGTGTTCGCGGCATTGCGCCAGCCCTGGCCCGCGCGCTGCGCCATCGGCGTCGTCGGCGAGGGCAGCTTGCGCGCGGTGCGCCGGGCTTTGACCGCGCAGCCTGACGACGCGCCGTGGCCGCGGCTCATCGCGCCGGGCGCGGCACCCCCAGGGCCGGGCTTAGCCCAGCCCGCCCCCCGGGGGGGTCAAGAAAACTTGGGGCGGCCCGGCGTTTTCTTGAGAGCGCCCCAGGGCCGGGCTTCGCCCAGCCCGCCCCCCGAGGGGGTCAAGGAAACTTGGGGGCGGCCCTGCGTTTCCTTGAGAGGCGATGAGCCGGGCGGCGAGGGCGACTCCGAGGCCTTGTGGAACGCGCTGCAACTCGCTTTCGCCCCGGGGCCGGTGGCGTCTTTTCCGTGGGCCGGGCGCCATGCGCTGATCTTTCGGGGCGGGCCGGGCCGCGACCTGCTGCAACGCAAGCTCGAAGCGGCGGGTGCCAAGGTCAAAGTCATCGAGGCCTACAGTCGGCTGGCGCCCGAATACAACGCGCAGACCGCGGCGTTGCTGCAGTCTGCGCTGGGTAGTGGCGGCTGGTGGCTGTTTTCCTCGACTGAGGCCGTGCATAACCTGCAGCGCTTGCTCGAAGCGGCCGGGCTGGACGCCGCCGTGCTGCACCCGCAGCGAGCGCTGGCCATCCACCCGCGCATCGCCAGCGCCTTAAGCGAAGCAGGCTTCGGGCGGGTGGAACTGACCCGCGCGCCGCTTGAAGAAGTGCTGTCCACTTTGCATCGTCTGGCCGCAGCCCCGAGCCTGACTCCTAGAATGCCCGCATGACTGAGCCCAGCACCCTTCCCGAGGCAGAGCCTTCTCCGGCGCAAGCGCCTGCGGCTGCGCAGCTTGCTGCTTCGGCTGCAGCTTCTCCTGAGCCTGCGGCCATGCCACCATCGGCGGAACTGTCCCAACCAGCGCCTGTCGGCCTGCCGGGCGCCCGCTGGGTCTGGCCGGTTCTCGTTGCCCTCGTCGTCGCTCTGGTGGCGATGGCTTGGTGGCTGAACAACCGCCTGTATGCCACCCAGGCGGAAATCGCGCAGCGCCTGCAAACCGCAACGACCGATGCCATCGAGGCCAAGACGCTGACCAAACAGGCCAGCGATTCGGTGCGCGATCTCACGACGCGGCTCGCGGTGCTCGAATCGCGCCAGCAAGACTTCGCGGCGCAGCGTCAGGCGCTGGAGACGTTGTATGCAGACTTTGCCAAGACCCGCGATCAGGCCCGCCTGTCCGAAACCGGTCAGCTCATCGCCCTGGCGCAGCAGCAGGCCCAGCTGATCGGCAATGTGCAGCCGCTCATCGCCACCCTGCAAAGCGCCGATGCGCGACTGGCGCGCTCGCCCAATCCCAAGGCGCAAATCCTGCGCCGCGCGGTGCAGTCCGACCTGACGCGGCTGCGCAGCGCCGTCACGCCCGACATCGCCGCAGCCGCGCACAAACTCAACGATCTGGCCGCGCTGGTGGATAGTTTGCGGCTGGTTTCGGCGGCGGGACCGGCCCACGGCGCCAGCGCACCGGGCACCCCGCCCGTGGCCCCGGCGTCGGCCGCAGGCCCGCGCTGGGCGCCGTGGCTGGGCGATTGGTTCGAGCGCTTTCGCGCCTCGCTGGTGCAGTTGTTCGGCATCACCCGCGTGGGCTCGCGCGACGCTTTGCTGGCTTCGCCGCAGCAGGGCGAATTCCTGCGCGAGAACCTCAAACTGCGCATCCTCAATGCCCGTCTCGATCTGCTTTCGCGCAATGCGGTGGCGTATCGCAGCGATATGCGAGGCATCGATGAAGCGCTGAAAACCTATTTCGACAAGCGCCAGCCGCGCATGGTGCAGGCGCTGTCGCTCGCCCGTCAGGCCGCCCAGCTCGACCTCTCGGCCAATCCCGCAGCCAATCTGGAGTCGCTGGCCGTGCTCTCCACGCTGGATAGCGGAGCACCCTGATGCGCTGGCTCATCTGGGTGCTGATTCTGGCCGCGGCCGCTGTGCTGCTGGCCCTGGGCACGACCCTCAATACCGGCAACGTCGCCGTGCTGCTGCCCCCCTGGCGGGTGGACGTGTCGCTCAACTTCGCGGTCTTGTTGCTGCTGCTGGCTTTCGTGGTGTTCTACCTGGTGCTGCGCGGTCTGTCACTGCTGCTGGGCATGCCGCAGGCGGCGGCAGAGTTCCGGGCGCGGCGGCGGATGCGACTGGCCGCGCAGGCCTTGCACAACGGCATGTTCGATTATTTCGGCGGCCGCTTTCGCAGGGCCGAGCGCGCGGCGCAGCGCGCGGCCGAGTTCACCGATTTCGCTCCCGCCGCGCTGATGACCGCGGCGCAGTCAGCGCAGCAACTCCAGGCCTACGACCGGCGCGACGCCTATCTGGAACAACTGCCGCAACCCGCCCGCGATGCCGGTGCGCTGCTGAAGGCGCAGTGGCAACTCGACGCCAAGCAGCCGCGCGAGGCGCTGGCCCAACTGCGCTCGCTGCCCGCCGGGGTGCAGCGGCGCACCCACGCGCTACGCATCGAGCTGCAGGCCGCGCGCAAGGTGGGCGATCACGCTGCCGTGCTGCGGCTGGCGCGCACCCTGCTCAAACATGGCGCACTGCATCCCGCAGCCGCGCAGGCCATGCTGCATACCGCAGCCACCGGGCTGTTGCGACAGGCAGGCGACGACCCGCAGGCCCTGCGCACGACCTGGCACCGGCTGACCGCGCAGGAGCGCACCGACCCCACCCTCGTGATTGCGGCCGCCCGAGGCTTCGCCGCGGCCGGTGAAGTCGGCGAAGCGCGGCAACTGCTGATCGACGCGCTCAACCGCCCGCAGGCCGAGCCGGGTCTGTTCATGCCCAGCCTGCGCGCCATGCTGACGGGCATCGACGCCGGTTTTGTCGCCCAGACCGAGCAGTGGCTGGGCCGCTGGCCGCAAGAGGCGCAGGCGTATTTCACCGCGGGCGCGGCCTGTGCCGAAATGCAGCTCTGGGGCAAGGCGCAGCAGCATCTGCAAAAGGCCATCCAGTCTTGCAGTGATGACGAAAGGCGTTTGCGCGGGCAGATTCATGCCGCGCTGGCGCAACTGCTCGAAGGCATCGAGCGTGAAGACCAGGCACAGCGCCATTGGCGCGAGGCGGCGATGGATCTCTGCGCCCTCGATCTGCCGGGCAAGGCCAACGAGCGGATCTGAAGCGGCCCAAGCTGCCCGCCGCTGATTTCCGCTGACACTTTCAGGAGACTTCCATGCCCTACCTCACCATCGACCAGGTGATCGGCAACACCCCGCTGGTGCAGTTGCAGCGCATCCCCGGCGCCGACAATGCGCGGCGCGGCAACGTGATCCTGGGCAAGCTCGAAGGCAACAACCCGGCCGGATCGGTGAAAGACCGGGCCGCGATTTCCATGATTCGCCACGCGCAGGAGCGCGGCGCCATCAAACCCGGCGACACGTTGATCGAGGCCACCTCGGGCAATACCGGCATCGCCCTGGCGATGGCCGCCGCCATTCTGGGCTATCGCATGGTGCTCATCATGCCCGAAGACCTCAGCATCGAGCGCGCCCAGACCATGAAAGCCTTCGGCGCCGAGTTGCTGCTCACCCCCAAGAGCGGCGGCATGGAATATGCGCGCGATCTGGCCGAGCAGATGCAGCGCGATGGCAAGGGTCTGATGCTCGATCAGTTCGCCAATGCCGATAATCCGCGGGCGCATTTCGAGACCACCGGCCCCGAGATCTGGCGCGACACAAAAGGGCGCATCACCCACTTCGTCAGCGCCATGGGCACGACCGGCACCATCACCGGGGTGTCGCACTTTCTCAAGGAGCAGAACCCGGCGGTGCAGATCATCGGCGCGCAGCCGGAGGAAGGTTCGCGCATCCCCGGCATCCGTAAATGGCCGCAGGAATACCTGCCCAAAATCTACGAACCGCAGCGGGTGGACCGGCTGGAATATGTCAGCCAGGCCGCGGCAGAGAACATGGCGCGCAAGCTCGCCCGCGAGGAGGGGCTGTTCTGCGGCATCAGCGCGGCTGGCGCCTGCGAAGTGGCGCTGCGCATTGCCCGCGAAGTGGAAAACGCCACCATCGTGTTCATCGTCTGTGATCGCGGCGACCGCTATCTGAGCACCGGGGTGTTTCCGGCTTGACGATTAGAGACAGACCCTAGTTTTGCGCTGCGGTGGCGCTGGCCGACGGCGCCGGAGTCTGTGCGATGCCCTGATCGGCCACGCTGTAGGCCCCGGGTGCGAAGACATGGCTGTAGCCCATGTAAAAGCCGACGGACAAGCAGACAATGAGCAGAATTCCAAGTCCGGTCAGGTAGATTTTGGTTCCCATGATGCGTCAGAAAGAAGAGAGGTCTGGCGGGTCCATGCGGACATTCGCACAGACTGATTTTGTTTTGAACATTAGCCAGCCAATCGCCGCAGGCAAGCCGGGTTCACCAAACGTCACAAGCCATACGTCCTGACAGGGCGGCGTACCTTTCGTAAGCCTCTCACGCCCTCTTATGCCATCTTCTCTCACGCCCCCTTCGCAGAACGCTTCGCTCCATCAGGGCATCACCCTGGCGCTCGCCGCCGCCCTGTTGTTCGGCGCGAGCACGCCGCTGGCCAAGTTGCTGCTGGCCGACGCCAGCCCGTGGTTGCTGGCGGCCTTGCTGTATCTGGGCTCGGGGATCGGCCTGGCCGCCTGGCGGGCACTGCGTGCCGTGCGCAGTGGCGAAGCGGCTACGTCTCATTTGCAAGCCGGTGAGTGGCCCTGGCTGGCCGCCGCGATATGCAGCGGCGGTGTGGGCGCGCCGGTGCTGCTGATGTTCGGCCTCTCGCGCATGCCGGCCGCCGGCGCCTCGCTACTGCTCAATCTGGAGAGCGTGCTGACGGCCTTGCTGGCCTGGTTTGTGTTCCGCGAAAACTTCGATCGCCGCATCGCCTTGGGCATGGGGGCCATTGTTCTGGGCAGTGTGGTGCTGAACTGGCCCGGCCAGGGGGTGAGGCTGGACTGGAGCAGTCTGTGGCCGGGGCTGGCGGTGATCGGCGCCTGCCTGGGCTGGGCGCTCGACAACAATTTCACGCGCAAAGTCGCCTTGGCCGATGCCAGTTTTGTCGCCATGAGCAAGGGGCTCATCGCCGGGGCGGTCAACCTGCTTCTGGCGCTGCTGGTCGGCGCGCAATGGCCGACTTGGCCTATCGTGCTGGCGGCAGGCGCGCTCGGCTTTGCCAGCTACGGCGTCAGCCTGGTGCTGTTCGTGCTGGCGCTGCGGCATCTGGGTACGGCGCGCA
The DNA here is from genome assembly GCF_001725585.1 of Thiomonas sp. SCN 64-16. NCBI lineage: Bacteria > Pseudomonadati > Pseudomonadota > Betaproteobacteria > Burkholderiales > Thiomonas > Thiomonas sp. SCN 64-16. The sequence goes on from NZ_MEGQ01000064.1 coordinate 23,074, forward strand.
CGGGCGCGTATTTCGCCGTGGCGCCGTTTTTCGGCGCCGCGCTGGCCGTGCTCTTGCTCGGCGAAGCCCTCACCCTGGGGCTGGTGCTGGCGGGTGGGCTGATGGCGCTGGGCGTCTGGCTGCACGTCAGCGAACGCCATGCGCATGCGCACGACCATGAGGCGATGCACCATAGTCACCGTCATGTCCACGGCGGCCCGAAAGACGACGGCCATCACGATCATGTGCACGAGCCGCCGGTGCCGGTGGGCACGCAGCACAGCCACCCGCATGACCATGCGCCGCTGCGGCATACGCACGCGCACTTTCCCGACGCGCACCATCGACATCGTCACGGGTGATGCTCCTGCGGCGCGATTGCTTCGTGCTTTGATTAATCGCTAAACTCATCCTCTTTTGCTGCGCAGCGAGGTCGCACGGCAAAGCGCGCGTCAGGTCATCCCGGGCCTGCGCAACGCAACTCTCCGGGATGTCTTGGCTGGGCGATACATCATGGCGTTTGCGGAGCAAGGCGTCCTGCCTTCCCTGGAGATTCTGTTTGAGCACATGGCCGATGCGGTGTATCTGCTCGACCCGGTGACGTCCAACATCCTCTGGTGCAACCGCGCGGCCTATGCCGATCTCGGGCTGCAAACCAGCGAAGTGCTGCATCACTCGGTGCTCAGCCTGCAGAAGGACGTGCAGGGATTGCCGCAGTGGGCCGACATCGCCCAGGTCATCCGCACGGCCGACTGCTACACCTTCGTCGGGCGCCATCGTCACCAGGACGGGGGCGAAATTCCGGTCGAGGTCAACACCACGCACTTTAACCATCAGGGGCGCGACTACTTTCTGTCCGTCGCCCGCAATATCAGCAAGCGGCTGAGCCTGGATGAGGCAAGCAGCACGCGCGACGAGCGCCTGCGTTTTGCTCTCGAACAGGCCATGGACGGGCTGTGGGACTGGAACCTGCTCACCGACGCGGTCTATTTCAGCCCGCAGCTCAAGCGCATGCTGGGATACGGCCCGGATGAAATGACGCCGCATGTCGAGACCTGGAAACACAACGTCCATCCCGACGACCGCGATCAGGTCATGTCCTTGATCGATCAGCATTTGCGCGGACGGCTGATGCGCTTCGAGGCGGAATACCGTTTGCGCAACCGCAACGGTCACGACATCTGGGTGCATGATCGCGGGCAGGTCTGCGAGCGCGACGCCCAGGGCCGTCCGACCCGTATGGTCGGCATGGTGCAGAACATCACCGACCGCAAGCTGCTGGAGTTGCGGCTGGAAAAAATGGCCAGCATCGACGATCTCACCCAGATTCCCAATCGCCGCGCGGGCATGGCGGCGCTGGCCCAGCAGATTGCCTTGAGCGAGCGCAGCGGCGGCGCGCTGAGCGTCGGCGTGCTCGACATCGACGCCTTCAAATCGGTCAACGACCGCTTCGGCCATGCCGTGGGAGATGAAGTGCTCCATCAGGTGGCCAGGCTGCTGCGCCAGACCTTGCGCCCAGGCGATTTGGTGTACCGCTCCGGTGGCGAAGAGTTCGTGCTGGTCTTGCCCGCAGCCGGGCGCGAGACCGCTGACGCGATCGCTGCCGATATTCACGCGGCCTTCGAGGCCAAAGACTGGGAAGGGGATCTCGGCGTACCCGGCGTGACCGTCAGCATCGGGCTGGCGAGCTATCCACAGGATCAGCCGCTGTTGCACAAGCTGCTCGACCAGGCCGATCTGGCGCTGTATCGGGCCAAGGAAAGCGGTCGCAATCGCACCTGCCGCGCAGGTGATCTGCTCGCCGCCCCAGCGCCTTCGGCCTCGATGATCGACTGATTCTTATGCGGACGGCGATCACCCGCCCAGCAACAGCTTGAGAGCCAGCGCGGCCATCGTCAAGCCGATCAGCACGTCGAGCACCTTCCAGGTGAAAGGGCGCGCAAACACCGGCCGCAACAGCCGCGCGCCATAACCCAGGGCGAAAAAGAATACGAACGAGGCCGAGGCCGCACCCGCGCCGAACGCCGCCGTACGCCCGGGAAACTGGGTGGACACCGAGCCGAGCAAGACCACGGTGTCGAGATAGACATGCGGGTTCAGAAAAGTGAACGCCAGCACGGTGGCCAGCGTCTTGCCGAGCGGGCTGGCGCCGCCACCGGCCGGCGCCAGCACCGCCGCCGAGCGCAGGGCCGCCCGGAAACTGCGCGCCCCATACCAGAGCAGGAACGCGGCTCCCGCGTAACGGCTGAGCGTGGTCAGCCAGGGCGCCCGCGCCACCAGCACATGAAACCCGGACACGCCGATGCCGATGAGCAGCGCATCGGACAGCGCGCACACCATCACTACCCAGAAGATGTGTTCCCCCTTCAGCCCCTGTTTGAGGACGAAGGCGTTCTGCGCGCCGATGGCGACGATGAGCGACAGACCGAGGGCGAAACCGGAGAGGTAGGCGTGCATAGAAAAATCAGGGGGAGGGCGCAGGATGAAGGCGCGCATTTTGCTTGCAAGCGGCGAAGGAGACTCGTAATAGGCTGCGCTGTTCTTCGGCCTGTCGCAGCAGTCTCTGAAGGAAACGCCGGGCCGCCTCTGCGGGCTCTGCGTAGACTCAGATTCGGCTTTCAATCCCCCGCGGGGCAGGCATTCCGGAGAAATTGATCAGCACAATTCATTGGATAGGCGGGGGATAGACGGAGAAAAGGCGGGGTCGGCAAATCGCCGATGGCCCGTTTGCTGGTCCAGTATGACATCGACCACGAACTGCCTTTTGACGTGTTCGTCCCCGCCACGCGCTGGCCGGATTTGGCCGTCGCTGCGGTCGGGGCCGCGCGCGCAATCAGCGGGGGGCGTAGGTGATGCGTCTTGCGCGGGCGGAATTGCGCCTCGCTGCCGCACCAGCCCGCAGCCCCCGATCTACGGCGCTGGCCGACACCTCCGATCTGCGCGGCTGATGTCGGCGCGTCTCGTGGTTCAAGCTTGCGGGGAGTCGAGCAGAAACAACGGCTCCATGTCTGCGGGCATCTGCGCCAGTTCAGCATCGGTAAGCCGGGCATAGACCTCCAGCAGATAGCCGCTGGGGTCGCGCAGCCACAGTTCGTGCAGCGGCGTGCCG
>NZ_MEGQ01000065.1:0-12756 GCF_001725585.1 Thiomonas sp. SCN 64-16
TGGCCGCAATGGCCGCGTTCTTCAACTTCGTCTTGCTTGGCATACATGCTCCTGATTCTCATGCTATGCCTCGCACACAAAATTCCTGACAGGCTCAAAAAGCCGTCTGCACGGCGTCATAGCGCGCCTTCAAAGGGCGACGCGGGGCGTAAAATTGCGGTTTTTTGCGGCACTCATTGTCCCGCAAGCCCGGTTTTCCCGTCACCTCACCTCCCATCTCCCATGACCCAGTCGCTTTTTTCCCGCGTGGAAATGGCCCCGCGCGATCCCATCCTCGGCCTGAACGAACAATTTGCTGCTGACCCCAACCCCAACAAAGTCAACCTAGGCATAGGCGTTTACACCGACACCGACGGCAAGCTGCCGCTGCTGGCCTGCGTGAAAGCGGGCGAAGCGCAGCTCATGCAGGCGCCCAAGCCGCGCGGCTATCTGCCCATCGACGGCATCGCCGCCTACGACAAAGCGGTGCAGGGACTGGTGTTCGGCGCCGACCACGAGGCCGTGACCTCGGGCCGCATCGCCACGGTGCAAGGCCTGGGCGGCACCGGCGGGCTGAAAGTGGGCGCCGACTTCCTCAAGCGCCTCAACCCCAACGCGCAAGTGCTGATCTCCGACCCCAGTTGGGAAAACCACCGCGCGCTGTTTGAAGCCGCAGGCTTCAACGTGGGCACCTACCCCTACTACGACGCGGCCAAGCAGGGCGTGAACTTCGACGCCATGCTCGCCGCGCTCAACGCCGCCGCCGCGGGCACCATCGTCGTGCTGCACGCCTGCTGCCACAACCCCACCGGCTACGACATCAGCCCGGCGCAGTGGGAACAGGTGATTGCCGCCCTCAAGGCGCGCAACCTCGTGCCCTTCCTCGACATGGCCTATCAGGGCTTCGGCGAAGGCATTGCCGAGGACGGCGCGGTCATCCAGCAATTCCTTGCCGCCGGGCTCGACTTTTTCGTCGCCACCTCCTTCTCCAAGAGCTTCTCGCTCTACGGCGAGCGCGTCGGGGCGCTCAGCGTGGTTTGCGCCAGCAAAGAAGAAGCCGGCCGCGTGCTGTCGCAAATCAAGCGCGTCATCCGCAGCAACTACTCCAACCCGCCCACCCACGGCGCCCAGATCGTCGCCACCGTGCTGGGCTCGCCCGAACTGCGCGCCCAGTGGGAGCAAGAGCTTGCCGGCATGCGCGAGCGCATCCGCGCCATGCGCAGCACCCTGGTGGAAAAACTCGCCGCCGCCGGCGTGAAGGGCGACCTGTCCTACATCACGCGCCAGAAAGGCATGTTCAGCTACTCAGGCCTCTCCGCCGCCCAAATGGAGCGCCTGCGCACCGAATTCGGCGTGTACGGCGTCTCCACCGGCCGCATCTGCGTAGCCGCGATCAATCTGCACAACGTGGACTACGTCGCCAAGTCCATCGCGGCAGTGATGCAGTAAGGGAAACGAAAGTAGCGCGCACCTCTCAGCTCGCGACCCTGATCCAACAATCGGATGGACTTGAGCTCTGGCGTGCTGGAATTTCTGGCCCCGTTAGCACTGATCATAAGATCAGTTCTATGGCAAAACGCCAGCGTTCAAGCGCCGTTACACAACTCCCTTGCTGCCGTGTTAAGGCGACAGCGGCGATGTTAGGGAGACAAGAGCCTGTAACCCTATAACGAGTAAGGCTTCATCAACGACGTGAAAGGTTCATATGAGTCCCGGGTTTAGTGAGCGCACATTTGAGTTTTGCTACAACGCCGAGTACTGCCAGATCAATGCAGCTCTACTCGCCACCCACCCACACATCCCGTCCCAAAGAGCCGAGAGAGACCTTGGCTACGACGTAGAGTTCAGGATCAATAGCGGCCACTACACGAGGTCGCTCTTCCTGCAACACAAGGTTTCGTCGTTTGCGGAGGTCCGGGCGGGTCGGAACGTACAGTTCTACGCCGCTCATGGCCAACCCTACTTCCGCTTTCCTGTCGACAATGAGCAGCACAACGTGCTCTGCGAGTTGAGTAGGACCAGAGGCAATGCGTTCTACTGCGCGCCGAGGTTTCATTTGAGCCACGAACTCGAAACCAACTTCCGCGGTGCGTCGATCGCGCCAAACGCCATCCTCCTTGATCCTTTGGACATAGGAGACATCGCTGACAACGAGCGACACAACATCACGTATGACGCCTTTGGCCAAAATCCAACCCTGCATTCCGAGCCTCGTCGATTTCAACGCGCCTATGGCGGCGGCAAGGAGAACGCCCCTGAACTGAAGCAACAGCCCGTTACGGCTGCGTATGTCGAGGCTCTGAGTGAAGAACTGGTACGTCGAACCAGAGACTCAAAGTTCAGAGCGTCGGTCACGAAGGAGCTTGAACGCGGAAGCCCAACTGAAAGGGCGCAAGTGCTACTCGGCCGGGTCTATCAAGTCACGTGGCTGCTACTGCCGTGAAGCCTAACCATTCGGTCAAGCGGAATTGCCTCCGGCAAGCCCCGGCGCAACCGCAAAGGCCAGGAACTCAAGACCAACGTCACCGACCCCGACAGCGCCAAGATGGCCACTGGTAAAGGCGTGATCCAGGGCTATGCGGCGCAAGCCGCGGTGGACAGTGAGCACCAGATCATCGTGGCCGCCGAAGTGATCGGCTCAGGCTCGGAGCAGGCCATGCTGCTGCCCATGGTCAAAGCCAGCGAAGCGCTGAGAAGGCCGCAGACCCTGATCACCGCCGATGCGGGCTACCACAGCACCGAGAACCTGCAGGCGCTGGCCGAGCAGAACATCGACGCGCTGATCGCGGACAACCAGATGAGGCAACGCGACGAGCGCTTTGAAGCGCAGGGCAAACACAAGGCCAAGGGTGATCCGCTGTACGAGAAGAAGCCCACGGGGTCGCCACAGAAGATGCGGCTGTACCGGCCTGAGGACTTCAAGGTATCCGAGGATCAAAGCCATTGTCTCTGCCCAGCGGGCCGCAAGCTCTACAGCAACGGCAGCGGCTGCACGATCAACGGGCGAAGCTGCCACAAGTACACCGGCAGCAAAAGCGGCTGCGGGCCTTGCGAGCAAAGACACCGATGCCTGCGCCATCCGCAGCGCACGGCGGTGCGGCAGGTGGCGATCTTCAAGAAGAACCAGCGCAGTCCCAACGAGGTTCTCCAGGCGATGAAGCAGCGCATCGGCACGGTGGAGCCGGTGTTTGGCAACATCCGGCACAACAAGCGATTGAACCGGTTCACGCTGCGCGGCCAACACAAGGTGGGGGTGCAGTGGCGGCTGTATTGCCTGGTGCACAACATCGAGAAGCTGGCCGGGTGCGACCTGAAGACATAGTGGGTGGGATACGAGTCCTGTTCGGTGTCAGAATGAGCGCAGAGGCCTGATCAGACGGGTGGATCAACCGAGAACGAAATCAGGAGGGACCCATACCATGGCGATCCAGAAAACTGAACCCATGCGCCAGTCTGCGGCTGGACTTGGGGTTTTTGCACAGCCTCGTTATTCGGAGCAGGCTGCTGAAACTTTGCGGTACCTGGTCAGGTCCGGCCTCGTAGCACTTGTTTCGGTTTGCAGCGCACGCTGTTTGCTCTTTCCCGCCGAGAAGACGGGGTAGCAAAACCCCTGCTGCGCTAGCAGATCTACGCGAGTAAAATTTGTGCATCGCAACAAGAAAAGGTCGGAGTCCATCATGGTGTATGACCTGTATGAAACCCAGCGCTCACTGATGCGGCCGCTGGCTGATTTTGCCGAGGCTGCCGCCAAGTTTTACGCCAACCCGGTGTGGCCTGCGGTGCCGCACAACGTCACCCAGCGTGTCTCAGCCAGCTACGACCTGATGCACCGGTTGCTCAAGGACTACGAAAAACCCGAGTTCGGCATCAATAGCGTGCAGATCGAGGGCAAGACTGTCGCAGTGCAGCAACGGGTCGTGCTGGAAAAGCCTTTCTGTCGTCTGCTGCGGTTCAAGCGGTTTTCTGACGATGTCAGCCTGCTGGGCAAGCTCAAGGATGACCCGACCGTGCTCATCGTGGCGCCGCTGTCGGGCCATCATTCCACCTTGTTGCGCGACACGGTGAAAACCATGCTGCAGGATCACAAGGTGTTCATCACCGACTGGACCGACGCCCGCATGGTGCCCACCGAGCAGGGCCGTTTCAGCCTGGATGACTATGTCGCCTACATCCGCGAGTTCATTGCTGCCATCGGCCCGGATGTGCATGTGATGTCGGTCTGCCAGCCCACGGTGCCGGTGCTGGGCGCCATTTCGCTCATGGCCAGTGCGGGCGAAATCGCGCCGCGCAGCATGATCATGATGGGCGGCCCCATCGACGCGCGCAAGTCGCCCACGGCGGTGAACAACCTGGCGATGAACAAGAGCTACGAGTGGTTCGAGAACAATGTGATCTACCGCGTGCCCGCCAACTACCCCGGCGCGGGTCGGCGCGTCTATCCCGGCTTTTTGCAGCACAGCGGTTTCGTGGCGATGAACCCCGACCGCCACCTCACCTCGCACTACGACTACTTTCTCGACCTCATCCGCGGTGACAACGACGATGCCGAGTCGCATCGCCGTTTTTACGACGAGTACAACGCCGTGCTCGACATGGATGCCGATTACTACCTCGACACCATCAAGCTGGTGTTCCAGGACTTCGGATTGGTCAACGGCACCTGGACGGTGGAAGGCGAGGCGGTGCGCCCGCAAGACATCCACCGCACGGCGCTGCTCACCATCGAAGGCGAGCTCGACGACATTTCCGGCGCGGGGCAGACCGAGGCGGCGCACGACCTGTGCACTGGCATCGCTTCGGTCAGCCGTCAACATTACGTGGCCGAAGGCGCGGGGCATTACGGCATTTTTGCGGGACGGCGCTGGCGCGAAAAGGTCTATCCGGTGGTGCGCGACTTCATCGCCGCGCATCCTCAAGGGGCTGCGGGCGACCCGCCGCGCAAACCGGTGCGATCCCGCACCTCCGCCTGAACCTGTTGACTCATGCCCGTTGCGACCGCCGCCCTGGCCGCGCAAATCGACGCCCTGCTGCCGCAAACGCAGTGCACCCGCTGCGGCTACCCCGACTGCGCCGCCTACGCGCAAGCCATCGCCGAAGGCCAGGCCGACATCAACCGCTGCCCGCCCGGCGGCGCGCAGGGCATTGAAAAACTCGCTCGTCTGCTGCAGCGCCCGGCCACCGCGCTCGACCCATCCTGCGGAACGGAAGGCCCGCGCGAGCGCGCCGTGATCGACCCGGCCCAGTGCATCGGCTGCACCTTGTGCATTCAAGCCTGCCCGGTGGACGCGATCGCCGGTGTTTCCAAACGCATGCACACCGTCATCGACGACTGGTGCACCGGCTGCGCCCTGTGCCTGCCGCCCTGCCCGGTCGATTGCATACGCATGGAAGCGCTGACCGACCCCGCTCTGGCCACCCGCAGCGGCTGGAAGGCCTGGAGCCCGGCGCAGGCCGACGAAGCCCGCCAGCGCTATGCTCGCCACCTCGAACGTCACCCTCGCCCACTGGCGCAGGCTGAGCCACCCGCCACACCGGCTCCTGCGGCAGACCGCAAGACCGCCCTGCTGCAAGCGGCTCTTGAACGCGCCCGGCAGCGCCAGCGCAGTGCTCCTTGAATTCTGAAGTTCAGCCAAATCGCAAGAAAATGACCACAAAACCCAGTAAATCCCTGCAAACCTTTCCGAACCCCGCCCCTGAGCGCGACTACCACATCCACATGCAGGTACCTGAATTCACCTGCTTGTGCCCGCTCACCGGCCAGCCGGATTTTGCCCGATTCGACATCGACTTCATCCCTGACAAGAAGTGCGTCGAGCTCAAAAGCCTCAAGCTCTATATGTGGAGCTATCGTGACGAAGGCGCCTTTCACGAGAAGGTCACCAACGCCATCCTCGACGATCTGGTGAAGGCCATGTCGCCACGCTTCCTGCGCGTGACGGCGCGCTGGTATGTTCGCGGCGGCATTTACACCAATGTGGTGGTCGAGCACCGCAAGCGTGGGTGGAAGCCAACGCCGCGCGTCGATCTGACGCAGTTCGACGCTGCCGAACCCGCAGCGAATTAAGACGACTTAACGAAACTTGCTCAGGCCTTGAGCAGTTTTGACGGCTGAATGCGCAAAATGGCGTTCAGCCCCGTCACCAGCACCGAGCCATCGGCCAAAGCGAGCACGCCGTAGGGCAGATGCAATTCGGCGGGCAAGGCGCCCGTAGTCACCTTCTCGCCCGCGCCGGTTCCGGCCAGGGTGGAAACTTCGCCTTGCGGCGATATGCGGCGCACCCGGTTATTGCCGGTATCGGCCACGATCAAGCTGCCATCTGGAGCGAACGACAGGGTTTGTGGGTGCAAAAATAGCGCCTCCTCCACCTTGCCATCGGCAAAACCGCCCTTGCCGGGTTTGCCTGCAAAGGTCGTTACCGTGCCATCGGGCGTGATTTTGCGAATGACATTGTTGAAGTATTCGCTCACGTAAATCTGCCCTTGCGCGTCCAGCGTCAGCCCGACCGGGGTGTTGAAACGTGCCTGCGCTCCCCGCCCATCGCGCCAGCCGGTATCGCCGGGTGAACCGGCCAGGGTGCTGACCACCCCTTGCGCGCTGATGCGGCGCACCGTGCTGTTGTAGGCATCGGCCACATACACCACGCCTTTTGCGTTCACGCCCAGCCCGACGGGGTGATTGAATCGCGCCTGCTGGCCAGTGCCATCGGCAAAGCCTTCAACCTCCAGTTTGCCCGCCAGGGTGCTCACCCTGCCCTCCCGGCTGATGCGGCGCACGGTATTGCTGCCGGAATCGCTCACAAACAGCGTGCCATCGGTGGCCACCGCCACACATTCAGGCGAATAAAACCGCGCCTGCAGCGCCGGGCCGTTGCGGGCGTCGCGCTGCTCCACCTGCCCGGCGACGATGCTGACCTGGCCGTCAGTGCCCAGCTTGCGCACCACGCTGTTGACGTAGTCGGCCACAAAGATGTTGCCCTGCGCGTCCAGCGCCATGCCGCGCGGATCGTGAAACCGCGCCTGGGCGAAGTCGCCGCCGTTGTACATGCCAGGGCCGATGGCGCCTGCAAAGACCTCCAGCGTGCCTGCGGCCTGCGGCGCAGCAAAAGCGGTTTGGCTGATCAAAGGGGACAAGGCCGTGCCCAGCGCCAGGGCTCCGGCCGATTGAATGAAGTGTCGTCGCTGCATGAGAGTTCAGGGGAAGTGCCCGCGACGGTTGCGCGGTTCAGGCTCAAGCTTATGTCAGCAGATTTTTACTTGCAGGCGTGCCACTCAAGTGCCGCGCCGGTCGACCAGTGCGCGGGCGATGGTGCCGAGATCGACATACTCCAGCTCGGCCCCGGCGGGCACGCCGCGCGCCAGACGCGTAACGCGCAGGCCGCGCGGACGCAGGGTTTCGGCGATGACATGCGCCGTCGCCTCGCCTTCGTTGGTGAAGTTGGTCGCCAGAATCACCTCTTCCACCGCGCCGTCGAGCGCGCGGGTCATCAGCCGGTCGAGGCCGATTTCCTTCGGCCCCAGGCCATCGAGCGGACTGATGCGGCCCATGAGCACGAAATACAGGCCGTGGTAGGTCAGCGTCTGCTCTACCGCGGCGAGATCGGCGGGGCTTTCCACCACGCAAAGCTGGCGGGCATCGCGTCTGGGGTCGGCGCAAATGCTGCAGACCGCGTCTTCGGTGAGGGTGTTGCAGCGCGCGCAGCGTTGCACCGCGCCCAGCGCCGCGTCGAGCGCGCGGGCGATGTGCTGCGCGGCCTCGCGGTCGTGTTCGAGCAGGTGATAGGCCATACGCGACGCCGACTTCGGCCCGACGCCGGGCAAATGCCGCAGGGCGTCGATCAGCGCGTCGAGTGCGGGCACATGGCCGGGCGCGGCCTCATGCATGACGTGTCGAGGTCAAGTTCGGGGCCACTTCAGTTCAACTTCGCCCGTCGCTCAGAACGGCAGTTTCATGCCGGGCGGCAGGGGCATGCCTGCGGTGGCGGCGCTCATTTTTTCCTGCGATGTGGCCTCGGCCTTGCGCACCGCGTCGTTGAAGGCGGCGGCCACCAGGTCTTCGAGCATGTCGCGGTCTTCGGCCACTAGGCTGGGGTCGATGTTCACGCGCTTGACGCCGTATTTGCAGGTCATCGTCACCTTCACCAAGCCCGCCCCAGACTGGCCTTCGACCTCGATCTGCCCAAGCTCGTCCTGGACGCGCTTGAGGTTGTCTTGCATCTGCTGCGCCTGCTTCATCAGGCCGGAAAGTTGTCCTTTATTGAACATGGGGTGTCCTTCGATTGAGAAATGAAATCGCCGCGCGTGCAGCAACGCAGCATTGTCGGTCAGGCGGATGTCGGCTGCGCTGACGGGGGCATGGGTTTGAGGCTGCCGGGCACGATTTGCGCGCCCAGATCGTGCATGAGCTGCTGCACCAGCGGATCGTTGCGTATCGCGGCTTCGGCATCGGCCTGCGCCTGGGCCTTGGCGCGCGCGTCGCGCTGCATCACGCTGTCAGTCACTTCGCCGGCCTCGGCGCGCAGCACGATGTCTTGCCCCAAGGCCAGACGCACGGCGGTCTGCAGCTTGTCGAGCGACCCGGCGCGGGTGAGCTGTTCGTTGGGCACGCGCAGCAGCCACTCCATGCCTTGCATGGCCACCAGTTCGCTTTGCTGCGCCAGCGCGCGCGGCAGGCCCGCGGGCACGTCGAGCCGCTGCACCAGCGTGGGCCAGTCGGTATCAGACGCGATGTGAGGCGCGATCTGCAGGGGCTTGATGTCGGCGGGGCGGGGTGGCGTGGGCTGCGGCGGGGTTTGCGGTTCGGGCTTTGCCGCATAGCTTGTCGCCGGCGCTTCCTCCGCGGCGAGCACGGAAGCGGCGGGTGCCAAGGGGGCGCTCAAGGTCGCTGCGGTACGCGGCATGGCCTTGGCTGCGGTCTGCGCCGTAGGCTTGGCGGACGGCGGCTCGCGCTGTGCAGAGACCTGCGCCGCAGCCGACTGCGACGGCGGCGAAACCGGAGCCGCCGCCTTGGGCAGCGCCAGCCCGCCTGGCGGCAGGTTGGGCACGCTGCCCGACATGACTGGGGCGAAGGCCAGCAGGCGCAGCAGGGTCATGGTGAAGCCGGTGCGGTCGTCCGGGGCAAGCGACAGCTCGTTGCGGCCATGCAGCACCGTGGTGTAGGCCAGTTGCACCAGCTCCGGGCTGAGTTGCGCGGCCAGGGCGACCAGCGCTTCATGCTGCGGGTCGTCGGCATCGGCGGCCTGCGGCACGAGTTGCAGCAGGGCGATGGTTTGCAGCAGCGCGGCCAGCTCTTCCAGCGCCGCGCCGAAAGACAGACCGCGCGCTTCCAGCGCATCGGCCTGATGGATGAGCGCCACACCGTCTTGAGAGGCCAGCGCCTGCAAAATAAGCAGCAGATCGCTGCGATCGACCGTGCCCAGCATCTGCTGCACCGCCTCGGTCTCCACCCGCCCGGCGCAGTAAGCCAGCGCCTGGTCGGTGAGCGAGAGCGCATCGCGCATCGAACCGTGCGCGGCGCGGGCGATGAGCCGCAGCGCGGCGTCGTCTGCCGGCACGTTCTCGGCCTGCAGCACCTGCTGCAAATGGCCGACGATGGCGCCCGGCATCATCTGCTTGAGGTTGAACTGCAGGCAGCGCGACAGCACGGTCACCGGCACCTTCTGCGGGTCTGTGGTGGCGAGCACGAACTTCACATAGTCGGGCGGCTCTTCCAGCGTCTTCAGCATGGCGTTGAAGGCGTGGTTCGAGAGCATGTGCACCTCGTCGATCATGTACACCTTGAAGCGCCCCGCCGTGGGCTTGTAGACCGCCTGCTCCAGCAGCGTGGTCATGTCTTCGACGCCGCGATTGGAGGCGGCGTCGAGCTCGATGTAATCGACAAAACGCCCGGCGTCGATCTCGGTGCAGGCCGGGCACACGCCGCACGGCTGGCTGGTGACGCCGCCCTGCCCGTCCGGCCCGGTGCAATTGAGCGCCTTGGCCAGAATGCGCGACACCGTGGTCTTGCCCACCCCGCGCGTGCCGGTGAACAAATAGGCGTGATGCAGACGGTCGTGGTCGAGTGCATGGGTGAGCGCCCGCACCACATGGTCTTGTCCCACGAGGGAGGCGAATGATTTAGGGCGCCACTTGCGCGCCAGCGCGACGGAAGTCATGGGCCGGATTCTAGGAGCCTGCCGGGCTTGGGTCGCGTAGAGCGAAAAAAGGGTGTAGGGATGGCCTGTGGCGGCGGATTTGCCGCTCCATAGCCGAAGCTATGGAGCAAGAAGCCGCTGCCGCAGGACGCCGTACAGCCTTTTTGCAGCCCGCGATTCCCAAGTCCGACAGGCTCCTGGGAGCCTGCATCATCCCCTTGGCTGAATCCAAAACCGTCGTGGCGCCGTAGAGAGAACAAACCCCAATCCAAGCAGACCTGCCGCCCGCTGACACCTTGCTCCACGCCCCATGCGCCCTTCATTGCCGACCCTGACCCGACTCTGCCAGCGTCTCGCCCTGGCCTGCCTCGCCCCGCTCATGGTCGCCTGTTCGCCGGTCACCCTGATCAACCGGCTCACCCCGACCGACACCTACACCTTCAGTGGCGACATCGCCTACGGCCCCGCCCCGCGCGAAGCGCTGGACATCTACCGGCCCAACGCTGCCACGCTGCGCAAGCCCCCGCCCGGCGGTGCCCCGGTGGTCGTGTTTTTCTACGGCGGCAGCTGGACCAGCGGCAACCGCGCCATGTACCGTTTCGTCGGCGAGGCGCTGGCTGCGCGCGGCATCGTCACCGTCATTGCCGACTACCGCCTCTATCCCGAAGTGCGCTACCCCGACTTCCTGCGCGACAACGCCCGTGCCGTCGCCTGGACGGCGCAGCACATCGCCCAGTGGGGCGGCAACCCGCACCAGATCTACCTCATGGGCCACAGCGCCGGGGCCTACAACGCCGCCATGCTGGCGCTCGACCCGCGCTGGCTGCACGCCGTCGGGCTGCGCCGCGCCGATCTGGCCGGGTGGATCGGGCTGGCCGGGCCCTACAACTTTCTGCCCATCACCGACCGAGAAGTCCAGCCCGTCTTTCACTTCCCCGACTACCCCGCCAGCTGCATGCCCATCGACTACGTTCACGACGCCCGCGTGCCGCGCACCTTCCTCGGCGCAGCGCGCGTCGACAGCCTGGTCAACCCGCAGCGCAACACCGTGCAACTCGCCCAAGCCCTGAAGGCCGACGGCGCCCAGGTCACGCTCGACCTCTACCCAGGCGTCAACCACGAAACCCTCATCGGCTCCTTCGCCACCCCGCTGCGCTGGATGTCGCCCGTGCTCGACGACGTGGTGGATTTCGTGCACCACGCGCCCCAGCCGAGCACGGCAGCTCTTGCTGCCACTCAAGCCACGCCCTGATCGACGGCCTTGCGCCGTGCTGGCGGAGCACCCCAAGTTGTCTTCCGTCCGCACCCGCGGGCGGTTGGGAGATCGCTCATGCCCACCCTCACCCGAGCCCTCGCGACCCGCAGCCCAAGCTCGCGGCCGCGCTCAGCCTGGCCGCCCCGCTATTCAGTGAGCTTGCCGATGATCTTCACCGCAATACCCCCGCCCGGCACCACCGCACCGGCCAATTCGCAACCCGCGTCGAGCAGCATCTCGCGGGTCATCACCTTGCTCATCTAAGCGCATGCCAGATCGCCAAGCTCACCCCCGCCAGCCCTGCCCCTCGCGCCGGGCGCGGCCTAGGGCTTCGAGGGTGTCGAGGATGCGGGGCAGGCTTTTTTTCCAGGGGCCGCGGCCTTTGAAGCGCGAGGTGAGCGCTTCGAGGTCGAGCGGCTGCGCGCTGGCGGCGAGCAGGTCGGCCACGGCGCGCATCTGTTCGGGCAGGGTGGACGGCCAGGGCTGGGCGGGTGGCTCGGGGATGCGGGTGGGGTTGGCCGTGCCGATGGGGTGCGCGCCCACGACGCCCATGCCGAGCGTGGCTTGGGTGGGCCGGACGGGGTTGGTCTGCGGGTGCTGGAACGCCGGGCGCAGCCAGCGCACGGTGCCTGCGGCTTCTTCGGCAGCGCGGGCGTGGTTGAGGGCGAGCAGGCGGGTGAGCAGGGTGAGGGTGGCAGATTGGGGGGCGCCCGCGTCGCCGACCTCCCCTGCCCGGCCCTCCCCACAAGTGGAGAGGGGGCGAGGCGGCGCGGCGAGGTCGCTCCAGCCGTAGGCGGCCAGCACGGCGGCGTCGAGTTCGGCGTGCAGTTCGGCGAGCACGGCGACCAGGCCGAGTTGATGCACCGTGCGCTCTTTGGGAGTGAGGGCGCGGCCTGCGCGCAGGGCGTCGAGCACGTTGTAGAGCGCGGTCAGGGTGAGCGGGCCGGGGTGGGCGGCGAGCACTTGTTTGCGGTGGGCGTCGATGGCTTCGGCGCGTTCGGCGATGCGCTGGCGCAGCGCGGGGGTGAGGCCGGTGTCGGCGTCGGGGAAGGGGAAGGTTTCGAAGCAGCGGGTTTTGTTGTAGCGTGGCCGATCTTCCAAAGTGCCCCCCATCGCCAGCGCCCAGACGATGTGCACGCGGCTGGACAGCACGCCGAGGTGGAAGGCATCGTCGCTGGCGATCGCGACCAGCATGTTGTCGGGCAGGATGGACGCGTCGAGGAACTGGAAGGTGCGGTGCTTGGCGGTTTCGACGGTGGCGATATAGCGCTGCAGGCCGGCGAGTTGTTTGCGCGAGCCTGTCAGGAATTTTGTGTGCGAGGCATAGCATGAGAATCAGGAGCATGTATGCCAAGCAAGACGAAGTTGAAGAACGCGGCCATTGCGGCCAGG
>NZ_MEGQ01000066.1:0-12331 GCF_001725585.1 Thiomonas sp. SCN 64-16
ACTATCACGAGATGTGCGCCCGCGCGGACTTCGCGCTGGAAGTCTTCGGTCCCGATGCTGACAAGCTGGCCTTCCTGGTGGACGGCTACGTGGGCGGCCCCGGCATGGTCACCACCGCGCGTCGCCAGTATCCGAACCAGTACTTGCACTATCACCGTGCGGGTCACGGCGCCATCACCTCGCCCAGTTCCAAGCGCGGCTACACCGCCTTTGTGCTGGCCAAGATGAGTCGGCTGCAGGGGGCTTCGGGCATTCACGTCGGCACCATGGGTTACGGCAAGATGGAAGGCGAGGGCGACGACCGCAACATCGCCTACATGATCGAGCGCGACGAGTGCCAAGGCCCGGTCTACTTCCAGAAGTGGTACGGCATGAAGCCCACCACCCCCATCATCTCCGGCGGCATGAACGCGCTGCGCCTGCCCGGCTTCTTCGAGAACCTGGGCCACGGCAACGTGATCAACACCGCGGGCGGCGGCTCCTACGGCCACATCGACTCGCCAGCGGCTGGCGCCAAGTCGCTGCGCCAGGCCTATGAGTGCTGGAAGGCCGGAGCCGATCCGATCGAGTACGCCAAGGAGCACAAAGAGTTCGCGCGCGCATTCGAATCCTTCCCGGGCGATGCCGACAAGCTCTTCCCGGGCTGGCGCGACAAACTGGGCGTCCACAAGTAAGCCGCTCCTGACGACGTCGTTTTTGAAGGTTTCAGCGCCCCCGGTTTCACGGGGGCGTGTTGTTTTGGAGGTGGATGCATGAGCATTGACGCGCAGCAGTACCGGGTTCAAGCAGAGCCCTATTACCAGCCGCAGGGCCGCGAGGTGGCCTTGTTTGAGGCCGCCTACCGCAATCGTTTGCCGGTCATGGTCAAGGGGCCGACGGGATGCGGCAAATCGCGCTTTATCGAGCACATGGCGTGGCGGCTGGGCAAGCCGCTCATAACCGTCGCCTGCAACGAAGACATGACGGCGAGCGATCTGGTCGGACGTTATCTGCTCGAAGGCGGCGGCACGCGCTGGCTCGATGGGCCGCTGACCACCGCCGCGCGCATCGGCGCGATCTGCTACCTCGACGAAATTGTCGAGGCGCGTCAGGACACCACCGTGGTCATCCACCCGCTGACCGACCACCGCCGCACCCTGCCGCTCGACAAGAAGGGCGAGCTGATTCAGGCGCATCCCGATTTTCAGTTGGTGATTTCGTATAACCCGGGCTATCAGTCGCTGATGAAGGATCTGAAGCAGTCCACCAAACAGCGCTTCACCGCCTTCGATTTCGACTACCCCGAGGCCGGGCTCGAAACCGCCATTCTGTGCAAGGAAAGCGGCCTCGACGCCGAGACGGCCGCCAAGCTGGTGAAAATCGGCCACGCCGCGCGCAATCTCAAGGGGCACGGTCTCGACGAGGGCATTTCCACACGCCTGATGGTGTACGCCGCGCAGTTGATCCGCGACGGCGTTGATGCAGGAGACGCCTGCCGCATGGCGCTGGTGCGCCCCATCACCGACGATGCCGACATTCGCCAGACACTCGATCACGCCATCGACGTGACCTTCGCCTAAGAGGGTGCGAACAAATCCGCCATGACCGCTCCTCGCGCCCAAACACCCCCGCTCGGCGTTGCAAATGCGCGCCGTGCCGACGGGCACGGCTGTGCTTTGCGCCTTGATCGGAAGCGTTTGGGCACGTTGCTCGGCCACGCCGGATTCATTCACACCCTCTGTGCGGCAAACCAAGCTGAATCATGGTGAGTGACGCCCTGATGGACGATTCGATACGTGCCAGTTGGGCGCGGCTCGACACGCGCTTTCCTCTCGTGGAGGCCATTTTCCCGGCCTGCATGGCCGATGCCCAGAGTGTGCTCACGCCCGATGGACTGAGCGCCTTCCTCGAAGCGGGCCGCATCATCGGCAAACTGGGGCGGGGCGCCGAGCCTTTGCTGGCCTTTCTGGAAGCCTGGCCGTCCACCGCCCGCGCCGTGGGTGAAGACCTGCTGGCGCCCGTGATGGCCGTGGTGCAAGGGCTGCAAAAATCGCCCAACGGTCGGGCCATCACGCCCTTTTTGCAGACCCTGGCTCCCGTCGCCCAGCGCCTGCAAGCGGGCGAGCAACTCCAGCACTATCTCGATCTCACGCTCGATCTGATGGCGCGCACCACGCGCTCCATCCACGGCTTTCACACCACCTATCCCAGCCCAGGGCTGCCGGACTTTTTCAATCAGGCGCCGACCTTGCTGGCCCAGCTCGACATTGGCGGCTTGCGCCGCTGGGTCGATTACGGCGTGCGCAACTATGCCACCCATCCCGAGCGGCAAAAAGATTACTTCAGCCTGCAATCGGCCGACGCGCGCGCCGTGCTGCAGCGCGAGCGCCACGGCACGCTGCTGGTGGATGTGGAGCGCCATCTCGAGCTGTATCTGCGCGCCTTGTGGCGGGACGGCGATCTGCTGATCCCTTACTCCACCGCCTTCGACGAACTGCGCAAGCCGGTTCCCTATTACGACCCGCTGGGCATTCGTCTGCCTGATGTGCAAGACGATGCTTCTGGCGTCTCGGGCCTCGATCGTTACCGGGCGATGCTCGCCCACATGGTCGGCCACCGCCGCTGGTCCACCCCGCAGATTGCCGACAACTGGAGCCCGTTTCAGCGCATGGCGGTCGAGTTTTTCGAGGACTGCCGGGTTGAAACCCTGCTGATCCGCGAATACGCCGGACTGCGGCGGCTGTTTCTCGCCCTGCATCCCCGCCCTGTCGAAGAGGCTTGCGATCCCGAGACCACCTCCTGTCTGCGCCACCGCCTGGCGATGTTGTCGCGGGCGCTGCTCGACCCCGAGCACGGCTACCGCGACGCCGATCTCAACGCCTTTGTCACCCACTTTCACGCGCTGATGGCGCAGGGCACCTCATCCACCCGAGACATCGCCGTGCTGGCTCTGGCCTATGTGGCGAAAACCCGCCGCCAGAGCGACCAGTTTGCCAAAGTGCACTTCGAAAATACCGTCATCGACTACCGCGACGACAACCGGCACCTTTGGCGCTTCATCGAACAAGGGGACGAGGAAGAGCGCTTCGACGAAACCCGCCGCAACGATGCGCAGGACGACTTGCCGCGCCTGCCGCCGCGGCACTATCCCGAATGGGACTATCACAGCCAAACCTATCGGCCCGACTGGGTCAGCGTGTACGAGGGTTTGCATCCGTCTGCACAGGCGGGCGACATCGACCGCTTGCTGCAAAAGCACGCCCCGCTGGCCAAGCGCCTGCAAAGACTGCTGGAACTGCTCAAGCCGCAAGACAAAGTGCGCATTCGCTATCAGGAGGAAGGCAGCGAACTCGATCTCGACGTCGCTATCCGTTCGCTGATCGATTTCAAGGCAGGCTCCAACCCTGATCCGCGTATCAATCTGAGCCACCGCACCAACGGGCGCGATATTGCCGTGACCCTGCTGCTCGACCTCTCCGCCTCGCTCAACGACAAGGTGAAAGGATCAGAGCAGACCATCCTCGAACTTTCGCAGGAGGCCGTCTCGCTGCTCGCCTGGGCGATCGAACGCTTGGGCGATCCGCTGGCGATCGCCGGTTTTCAGTCCAACACCCGGCACGAGGTGCGCTACCTGCACATCAAGGGTTTTGGCGAGCCGTGGGGTGATGAAGTCAAGGCGCGTCTCGCGGCGATGCAGGCCAACTATTCCACCCGCATGGGGGCGGCGCTGCGGCACGCCGCCCACTCGCTGCACGCGCGCAAGAGCGACAAAAAGCTGCTGCTCGTTCTCACCGACGGCGAACCTGCCGATATCGACGTGCAAGATGAACGCCTGCTCATCGAAGACGCCCGCCAGGCGGTGCGAGAGCTCGAACGCGACGGTCTTTTCACTTACTGCATCAGCCTTGACCCGCGCGCCGATGCCTATGTGTCCGACATTTTTGGCCGCCGCTACACCGTGATCGACAACATCGAGCGCCTGCCCGAGAGATTGCCGGAAGTGTTCCTGGCGTTGACCAAATAGCGCGCGTTCCTCAGCGGTTTCAAATCCTCGCCCCGGCACAGTGTTGGGGGGCTGTGGACAATACGGCCTGTCCCCACCCAGCCTATTCACTCCACGGTCTACCTCTATGCAATCCTTGCGACAGCTTTGGCGTGACTGGCGCAGCGGCGAGCTGCGGCTCTTATTCTTCTCGCTGGTGCTGGCCGTGGCCGCGTTGTCGGCCGTGGGCTTCGTCGCCCAGCGGCTGCAAGGCGCGCTGGTGCGCGATGCTGCGCAGTTGATCGGTGGCGACGTGGTGATCGTCAGCGATCATCCGCTGAAACCGCTGTATTTGCAGCAGGCGCGAGCGCAGGGGCTGCGCTCTATGCAGACGGCGGTGTTTCCCAGCATGGCGCTCGACGTCACGGGTGACCGCACCCGGCTGGTCTCGCTCAAGGCGGTAGGCGCGCATTACCCCTTGATCGCGCAGGTGGTGCTGCGCGACGGGCTGCAGGCGCCGGAGGTGTCGCGCAGCGGGCCGCCCGAGCCCGGTACGGTTTGGGTGAATGCCAGTGTGCTTGGCGCCCTGCGGCTGCAGGTGGGTGATCTGTTGCAGTTGGGCAATGCGCGGTTGCGCATCGCGGCCATTCTGGTGCGCGAGCCCGATAGCGGCGCGGGCTTCATCAATTTCGCTCCGCGGGTGATGATGAATCGCGCCGATCTGCCCGCTACCGGGCTGATCCAGCCCGCCAGCCGGGTGACTTATCGCCTCGCGCTGGCTGGGCCATCGCAGGCAGCAGCCGCCTACGCCAAATGGGCGCAGGAGCAGATTCGCCAAACCTCCGCGCGCGGCATGCGGGTGGAAACCGTGGCCGACAGCGGCCCGGCGCAAGAACAGACGCTCAAGCGCGCCTCTGATTTTCTGCATCTGGTGGCGCTGATCACCGCGCTCATGGCCGCTGTGGCGGTGGCGCAGTCGGCGCGCGACTTTGCGCGCCGACGTTTGCAGCCCTGCGCGGTGTTCAAGGCTTTGGGGCTGCGTCAGGGCGTTTTGCTCCGTCGTTACGCCGCCGAGTTTGTCTGGTTGGGCGGCTTTGCGGCGGCGCTGGGGGTGTTGCTCGGCCTGGCGGTGCAGGCGGCGATGATCGGGCTGCTGCACGGGCTGATTCAGGTTCAGGTGCGCGAGCTGCCCGCGCCCGGTTGGGCGCCCGCGTTGTTCGCCGGGGCGACGGGCATGGTGCTGCTGCTGGCCTTTGGCCTGCCCTCGATTCTGCAGTTGGCGCGCGTACCGCCCCTGGCGGTGCTGCGCCGCAGTCTGGGCCGCCTGCAGTCCGCGCCGTTCGTCACGGTGCTGGCAGGCGTGGGGGCATTTGGTCTGTTGCTGTGGCTGCAGGCCGGCGACCTTCGCCTGGGGCTGATTGCCGCGGGTGGTTTCATCGGCCTGACGCTGGTGTTCGCCTTGCTGGCCTTGCTGATGATGCGGGGTTTGCGGCGCTGGATACGCGGCCATGCGGCGTCATCCGTCGCCGCCGGCGGTTTGATGCAGATGGCGGCGCGTCAGTTGGCCACCCGGCCGTGGAGCGCGGTGATTCAGATCACGGCGCTGAGTCTGGGTTTGTTCGCGCTGGTGTTGCTGGTGCTCATGCGCACCAGTCTGATCGACGCCTGGCGGGCCTCCATACCCGCCAACGCGCCCGACCGCTTTGTCATCAACATCCAACCCGCGCAGAGCCAGGATTTTCTGGCCGCGCTGCGCCGCGATGGCGTGAACCACGAAGACTGGTATCCCATGCTGCGCGGCCGTCTGGTGGCCATCAACGAAAAGCCGGTCTTTGGACGCGACTACGACAGCATCCGCGCCCGCGACCTGATCGACCGCGAATTCAATCTTTCAGCCAGCGCCACCTTGCCCAAGGCCAATACCCTGGTCGCAGGCGACTGGAACGATACCGGCGGGCCCGATGCCAAAGGCCTGTCGGTCGAGCAGGGCATCGCCAAAACCCTGGGCTTCAAACTCGGCGACACCCTGACTTTCGACATTGCGGGACAGCGCGTGACCGCACCCATCACCAGCGTGCGGCATGTCGACTGGAGCTCCATGCATGCCAACTTCTTTGTGCTGCTGCCGCAGGCCCTGCTGAAAAATCAGCCCGTGACCTATCTGGCCGCCTATCGCGCCCCCGGAGATGCACAGCGCATGGACGACACCCTGGTGCGGCAGTTTCCCAATCTCACCGTGGTCGATGTCGGCAGCCTGCTCGCGCATTTACGCAAGCTGGTCGAGCAGGTCATCACGGCCGTGCAGTTTTTGTTTTTGTTCGCCCTGGCGGCCGGGCTGGCGGTGCTCGCCGCCTCGCTGGCGTTGTCGCGGCAGGACCGCTCGCGCGAAATGGCGGTGTGGCGCGCCCTGGGCGCCTCTTCGCAGTTGCTGCGGCGTATGGCTCTGGTGGAAATGATGTGGGTCGGCGCGCTGGCCGGGCTGCTCGGCGCCGCCGGGGCGGCGGCCGTGAGCGCGGCGCTGGCGCACTGGGTGTTTCTGTTTCCCTGGCAGCCGCCATGGTGGCTCTGGCCCGCGGCCATGCTGGCGGCCTCCATGCTGGCGATGGCGGCCGGGTGGTGGAGTCTGCGCGATGTGCTGCGCCGGGCGCCGGGTCAGAGTTTGCGCACCTTGACTTGAAAATGAGCTGAAAATCTTTTGCCACTTTGCGGGACGATTGATTGCAGATTGACCTGAGGCAAGTTCTGCCGGGGCGCATCTCCCATAATCGCGATTCTTTTGTTTCAGCCTTGTTTGCAAATTGCTCCGCTCCATGTCAGAAACCATCGCCATCACGCCCGCCGCACCTGTCCCCCAGCCGGTTTCCAGCACGCCTTATCAGCGCCTCGGCGGCGCGGAGGGCGTGCGTCGGTTGGTCGATCATTTCTACGACTTGATGGATCTAGAGTCGCAATATGCCGATCTGCGGGCCATGCATCCCACGAATTCCGAAGAAACGCGGGAGAAGCTCTACCTGTTTCTCAGCGGCTGGCTGGGCGGACCCGATCTGTATTCCCCGCAATATGGGCATCCGCGCCTGCGGATGCGCCACTTTCCCTACGCCATCGGCACCAAGGAGCGCGACGAGTGGATGGCCTGCATGGTGCAGACCCTCAACGAAGTCGAGATGGACGACACACTGCGCCGCCAGTTGCACGAAGCCTTCGCCGGCACGGCCGACTGGATGCGCAACAAAGCCGAGCCCGGCAATATGCCGGTGGGTAATGTGGTGCATGGTTGACTGTTTGGCGTAACTGAGCACGCCGCTCTGTGCTCTCATCTTCGCTCTCAAATCGCGGGCTTGTTTTAAGCATTGTTTCAACCGCCGCGTTCAGTGCGCCGGGCCGAGCGCAGCAGCACCACCAGAGCTCCGGCGCCGCCATCGCTGGGCCGGGCCTGCACATAGGCCATCACTTCGTCGCGCTGCATCAGCCAGCTTCGCACCTTGTGTTTGAGCACCGGCTCGCGCAAGGGCGAACTCAGCCCCTTGCCGTGGATCACCCGCACGCAGCGCCATTCGCGCTGCAGCGCGGTGCGTAAAAACTGACCCAGAGCCTCACGCGCCTCGTCGCGGCGCAGACCGTGCAGATCGATTTCGTTCTGGATCGTCCAGTTCCCCCGGCGCAGCTTGCGCAGGGTGTCCGATCCCACGCCTTCTCTCCGCCAGGATAGGGCGGCGTCGGTCTCCAGCAAATGATCCAGATCGAGTTCGTCGGACATCGCCTCTAACAGCACCAACCGTTCGTCGCGCAGCGATTGGTGCGGAATGGGTTTGGGCGGTGCGGGCTGCAATCCTGGCGGGGGAGGGTGGATCGATGCCCCCAAGACCTTGGCGCCCGCAGTGGCCGCGCGAAATAGGGCGCGATCTGCGGAGGTGGGCACAGACTCGGCGGGAGCGGCCGCGATGGGAGGTGGAGTTGACCCAGGTTTCGTACGCGCAGGCTGCGGCGGCTGGCGCAGGCGCCGGCGCAAGTCGCGCAATGCGTCCTGGCTGCTTGCCTTGAGCGCAGGCGCGGCGGGTTTCACAACAGACCCCGTTCGGCAAACGAAACCACGCTATGCCGGGTGACCACCAGATGATCGAGCACGCGCACATCCACCAGGGCCAGCGCCGCTTTCAGGGTTTGCGTCAGCGCGCGGTCGGCAGCGGACGGTTCGGCCAGGCCGCTGGGGTGGTTGTGCGCCAGAATCAGCGCGCCGGCATTCAAGCGCAGCGCGGCTTTCACGACCTCGCGCGGGTAGACGCTGGTGCTCGCCAGCGTGCCGCGAGAAAGCTCTTCCGAGGCGATGAGCTGGTGCTGGTTGTCGAGAAACAGCACCGCGAAAATTTCCACCGGTTGCGGCCCGAGCCAGAGTCGCAAATAGTCGCGCACCGCAGCGGGCGAATCGAGCAGGGGTTGCTGCATCATCTGCTCGTTCAGGGTGCGGCGAGCGAGTTCCAGCACGGCGGCAATCTCGGCATATTTGGCCGCGCCCAGTCCTTTGATTTTGCGGAGTTGCTCGGATGAGGCGTTGAGCAGGCCGTGCAGGCCGCCGAACTGATCGAGCAAGGCGGCGGCCAGATCGAGGGCGCTCTGCCCGCGCACCCCGGTGCGCAGCACGATGGCGACCAGTTCGGCGTCGGCCAGGGCGTGCGGGCCGCGCGCCAGCAATTTTTCGCGCGGTCGCGCATCGGCAGGTAGATCGGCGATACGTGTGGCCATGCAGGGTTCCCCCTAAAATGCGGTTTACGTCGCCTTTGCGGCTCGCTTTCAGCCGCTATTTTGCCTGCCCGCCCATCATCGTGCCTTGCGTCCAGCCTGATTCCTACCTCACCCTGCATTACCGCCTCAGCGATCCGGGCGGCGTCGATGCGGTCAACACCTTCGGCGGCACGCCCGCGACGTTTACGTTAGGACAGGGGCAACTCAGCCCGGCGCTGGAGGCCTTGCTCGTCGGCCTCGATGAAAACACGCACACCCGTTTCGATCTGCCTGCGGGCGCAGCTTTTGGTGCGCGCATTCCGGGCTTGCTGCGTTGGGTTTCGCGCGGGGAGGTTGAGCGTGCGCGCGAATATCCCGGGCCCGCGGCGCAGGTCGGCGATGTGATGCGTCTGCGTCTGCCGACCACTGCGGATGGCGAAGCCGGTCTGCTCACCGCACTGGTGCGTGAAATTGACGAAGCCGGCGACGCGCTGCTGCTCGATTTCAACCATCCCCTGGCCGACTGCCCCACGACTTTCGAGGTCAAGATTCTCGCCGTGCTATGAAGCCAGACGCTTTCGCCTTATCGCCAGACCCTGAAGTTGTAGCGTCCGAACCGCAAGTGTTGCTGGCCAGCCCACGCGGTTTTTGCGCTGGTGTAGACCGGGCCATCGACATTGTCGAGCGCGCGCTGGAACGCTTTGGCGCGCCCATCTATGTGCGCCATGAAATCGTGCACAACACCTATGTGGTCAACGACCTGAAGGCCAAGGGCGCGGTTTTTGTCGACGAACTCGAACAAGTGCCCCAGGGCGGCACCGTGGTGTTTTCTGCGCACGGGGTGTCGCAGGCCGTGCGTGCGCAGGCGCAGGCGTTGGGCTTGCAGGTGTTCGACGCCACTTGCCCGCTGGTCACCAAAGTGCACGTTGAAGTGGCCAAGATGCGGCGCGACGGGCTGGAAATCGTGATGATCGGTCACGCCGGTCATCCAGAGGTCGAAGGCACCATGGGGCAGGCCGAGGGCATCCATCTGGTGCAGACCCTCGACGATGTCGTGCGCCTGAACATTGCCCCCGATGCGCCGCTGGCCTTTGTGACTCAAACCACGCTGTCGGTCGATGACGCCTCCGAAATCGTCGCGGCTCTGCGCGCGCGGTTTCCTCAAGTGCATGAGCCGAAAAAGCAAGACATCTGCTACGCCACGCAAAATCGCCAGGACGCGGTGAAGATGCTCGCCCCACAGGTCGATGTGGTCATCGTGGTTGGCAGTCCGACTAGTTCGAATTCCAATCGCCTGCGCGAAGTCGCCCAGCGGATGGGCAAGCCCGCCTACATGGTCGATCAGGTCGAAGACCTGCGCGCTGAGTGGCTGGAGGGCGCGCGCCAGATCGGCCTGACGGCGGGCGCTTCGGCCCCCGAAGCCCTCGTCGATCAGGTCGTGGCCCGGCTGAAGGCATTGGGCGCCGTAGCGGTGCGGCAGCTCGACGGCGTGACCGAATCGGTACAGTTTCCGCTGCCGCGCGGCTTGGTGGTCAAGGCCGACTCCTGACCGACTTACCGCCCAGCCATCCGGCGCAAGGCTTGGCCCGGATCGCCCGGCGGCGGCTTCATTTCTCGTTCAACTCAAACGCATCATGCTCGACATCACCCTGCTGCGCAAAGATCTGCCCCACGTCATCGCCCGGCTCGAAACCCGTCAGTCTCCTCAGCCCTTCCTCGATGTGGCCCGCTTTGAAGCCCTCGAAGCCGAGCGCAAAACCCTACAGAAACAAACCGAAGATCTGCAGGCGCGGCGCAACCTGCTCTCCAAGCAGATCGGGCAGGCCAAAGCCAAAGGTGAGGATGTCGCGCCGATCATGGAAGAGGTCGGCCACATCAAAACCACGCTGGAAGCAGACGCCGCCCGGCTCGACGCCTTGCAAGCCGAACTGCAGGGTCTGCTCATGGCTGTTCCCAATTTGCCCGCGGCCGACGTGCCCGTCGGCGCGGACGAGACGCAGAACGTCGAGCTGCGCCGATGGGGCACCCCGCGCACGTTTGAATTCCCGGTGCGCGACCACGTCGATGTCGGGGCAGACCTCGGGCTGGACTTCGAGGCCGCAGCGCGCATCTCCGGTTCGCGTTTTGCCGTGCTGCGCGGGCCGATCGCCCGCCTGCACCGGGCCCTTGCCCAGTTCATGCTCGACGTTCACACCACCGAACATGGCTACACCGAAGCCTATGTGCCTTACATCGTCTCGGCGCAAGCGCTGCGCGGCACGGGGCAGCTCCCTAAATTCGAGGAAGACCTCTTCCCCGTGAAGCACGGAGAGGGCGAGAGCCACTACCTCATTCCCACAGCCGAAGTGCCGCTGACCAATCTGGTGCGCGATCAGATCGTCGATGCCGCCCAACTGCCGCTGCGCTTTGTGGCGCACACGCCGTGCTTTCGCTCCGAGGCCGGGTCAGGCGGGCGAGATGTGCGCGGCCTCATCCGCCAACACCAGTTCGACAAAGTCGAGCTCGTCTGGGTGACGCGGGCAGAAGAGTCGGCCACCGCGCTGGAACAACTCACCGCCCACGCCGAGAGCATCCTGCAACGCCTGCAATTGCCCTATCGCACCATCGTCCTGTGTACCGGCGACATGGGTTTTGGCAGCGCGCGCACCCACGATATCGAGGTCTGGCTCCCGGCGCAAAACACCTACCGCGAAATCTCATCCTGCTCCAATATGGAAGCGTTCCAGGCCCGCCGCATGCAGGCGCGCTATCGCGCCGAGAGCGGCAAGACGGAACTCGCGCACACCCTTAACGGCTCCGGCCTGGCAGTTGGTCGCACGCTCGTGGCGATCCTCGAAAACTACCAACGCGCTGACGGGGGTATCGACATTCCGCAGGCGCTCCAGCCCTACATGGGAGGACTGACCCAGATCGAGCCGCGTGCCTGATATACTTATCAGCTTTTCGCGACCACGACAGCTCGCAAGCTTAAAGCGACCTGTGAAGCGAATAGCAACGAACACCCCGGAAAGGTGGCAGAGTGGTCGAATGTACCTGACTCGAAATCAGGCGTAGGCGCAAGCCTACCGAGGGTTCGAATCCCTCCCTTTCCGCCAGAAGATTAGCCTAAGTGATTGATTAACTCAGGATTTTTTCTTTTCTGCGTTCGCCTGTCATCAAAACCGTCATCAAAGCCGGTGTGATCCAAACGCATCAGCACGTCGCGTGCTGACCCGATGCGCGCAGACCGGGCCGCCCACGCGCCTGCACGCTACCCCAGTCCCCCTCCTGATCTGCCCCGCATGGTTCCTGGGGGCTTGGCCGCGATCTTCCCTGTGGGGTAATTGAGCGAGTGGATGCAAATGATGAATTAAATAGAAAAGAATCATGGTCGCATGCACGACGCGATTGAGTCGGCTTACGCCGGATTTGCCTTGACTCCGAGATAAAAACTACTTCCATGAATTAAATCTGTCAACAAAACAGGCATTTGCATGTAAACCAGAGTCATTGCACACTTCCTCAACCCTGAGGAACCCGCAATGACCCAAACGCCCACGCAAACCCCGCCCGCGCAGACCCTTCTGACCGTCAAGACCGTCCAACAGTGGACCCAACTGTCCAGGACGACCATTTACCGCCTCACCGTCGGCGGCCACCTCCATCCGGTGC
>NZ_MEGQ01000067.1:0-18738 GCF_001725585.1 Thiomonas sp. SCN 64-16
ACCTGGCCGCAATGGCCGCGTTCTTCAACTTCGTCTTGCTTGGCATACATGCTCCTGATTCTCATGCTATGCCTCGCACACAAAATTCCTGACAGGCTCCACCGGCCTTGCCATGATCTTGACCAAGCGCTTCTTGATCCTCCGCAGCGGTGCCTGCCCTGTAGGTCAAAATGCAACAGCGCGCCATAGAATCGTTGAATCTTCTCCTCTACCCCGATACGCTGTGGACAAACAAGAACTTTGCAGTTGGATGTGCCTGATCTGTGGCTTCATTTACTCTGAAGCCGAGGGCCATCCAGAGAGCGGCATTGCACCGGGTACGCGTTGGGCCGATGTGCCGATGAACTGGACCTGCCCCGAGTGCGGTGCGCGCAAAGAAGATTTCGAAATGGTGCCGGTCTAGACGGCGCCATTTTTTGAGAAGGTGCCGGTTTAATCGGGAACGGCAAGTCACCGCAGCTGTTTACAGCGTTTTTCCTTTTCCCCTTTTGCAAAGGATGTGCATGGTTGCGCCTACCAGCCCATTCAAAGTGTTGGTCATCGATGACAGCAACACCATCCGCCGCAGCGCCGAGATTTTTCTCAAGCAGGCCGGCTATGAGGTGCTGCTCGCCGAAGACGGCTTTGACGCCTTGTCCAAGGTCAACGACCACGAGCCCGACCTGATTTTCTGCGACATTTTGATGCCCCGGCTCGACGGCTATCAGACCGTGGCCGTCATCCGTCGCAGCGGCAAGTTTTCCCATATCCCCATGGTCATGCTCTCCAGCAAGGACGGCGTGTTCGACAAGGCGCGCGGCCGCATGGTCGGCGCGCAAGACTATCTGACCAAGCCCTTCACCAAAGATCAACTGCTCGACGCGGTCAAGCGGCACCTGAACGCCAGCCAGCCTGCTGCTGCGACCGGCTCCTGATCGCTCTTCTCGCTCTTCTTTTCACCCGCCATGCCCGTACACAATATTCTCATCGTTGACGATTCCAAGACCGAGCTGTATTTCCTCTCCGACCTGCTCACCAAGCACGGCTTTGCGGTGAACACGGCGGAAAACGGCGAGCAGGCGCTGGCCATGCTCGCGGCCGTAAAGCCCGATCTGATTCTGATGGATGTGGTGATGCCCGGCCAGAACGGCTTTCAGCTCACGCGACAGATCACGCGCGACCCGGCTTACTCCGGCATACCCGTCATCATGTGCACCAGCAAGAAGCTCGAAACCGACAAGGTCTGGGCCATGCGTCAAGGCGCGTCCGACTATGTCACCAAGCCGGTGAACGCCACCGAGTTGCTCGACAAGATCCGCGCC
This sequence comes from Thiomonas sp. SCN 64-16, assembly GCF_001725585.1. Taxonomy (NCBI): domain Bacteria; kingdom Pseudomonadati; phylum Pseudomonadota; class Betaproteobacteria; order Burkholderiales; genus Thiomonas; species Thiomonas sp. SCN 64-16. The sequence continues at coordinate 1,302 of NZ_MEGQ01000067.1, forward strand.
ATCGCCTGAAGTTCGCACCCATACGCCTCGCTTCGTCTTCCACCCAACGTCTCCGCCCATGTCCAGAGCCTCGCTGCGCGAATTTCAGACCCATCTCGCACAACGCCTGACGGCCGCGCAGAGCGGGCAAGCCCCTTCGCGCTGGCTGGCCGTGCTCGCCGGGCAGTGGCGCTTGTTGCTGCCCCTGGAGTTCTCGGGGGAGATTTCGCCCATGCAGCACTGCGCCCCGCTGCCGCACGCCCTGCCCTGGTTCCAGGGCCTGGTCAGTCTGCGGGGCCAGGTCTGCGGCGTGGTGCATCTGGGCCGGTTCATGGGCGAAGACGCCGCTGCCCTGACGCCGCAGGCCCGACTCATCCAGTTCGCCCCGGCGCTCGACATCAACACCGCCCTGCTGGTCGATCAACTGGTCGGGCTGCGCAACCCCGATCAACTCCAGAAAGTTCTCGGCGTTCAAGAGGAGGGGCTTGGTGAAGGGACGCACCCCTGGCTGAGAACCACATATCGCGATGCCGAGCAGAACCTCTGGCATGAAGTCGACCTGCTGGCTCTGGCCGAAAACGAACAATTCCTGAACGTCACCTGAAATTTCGATCGACGCGCGATTTTGCTGAATTTGCTTTCACTGCGCTGTACCTGTTTTTAGTCAACCGTCATCTGCCGGTTTGCATCCTCAACTTCATCACGTTTTACGGAGCGGTCATGTCCTTACTCTCGTCCCTTTTCGGAACGAAAAACAACGAATCGTCAAGCGACACCGAAATCGCGCCGACGGCGCTCGGCCGGGGTGGACAGGAAACCCTGCAGATCGATTCCAGCATCGGAGATCCAGCCAGCGCCCTGCATCAAGCCCAGGGCAACCGCCCGCTGATTCTGCGGCTGCCGATGATCAGCCGCATGATGCTGGCCCAGCAACAGCGCTTTTTCGGTGTGCTGCTCATCATCTCGCTGGTGCTGCTCGGCCTGACCCTGATTGTGGTGCTGCGCGGAACGTCCGACTCGGCCCGGCAGCTCGAAGCCTCCGGCGCGGCGCTGACCCAGTCGCAGCGTCTGGCGCGTTCGATGAACGCAGCGCTGCTGGGCAATAAAGACGCTTTCGCCACCGTGCGTTCCAGCGCCGAGGCCCTGAAATCGGAAGTCGCCGTCCTGCAGCAAACCAGCGTGCCCGCTGGCGGACAGGCGCTGCTCGACAAGGTTGGCCCGGAAACCGAGACCAGCGTTAAAAACGCCGACCTACTCGCCAAGCAGGAAGGTGTGCTGACGACGACTGCGCAGCAGCTCACCGACATCAACCGCCAGACCGATGCCCTGCTCGACAGCGCCCAGACGCTGACCTCGCTGCTGCTGCAGCAAAAAGCGTCAGCGAGCAATATCAACGCCGCCAGCCAGCTCACCATGCTGACCCAGCGCATCGACAAATCGGCCAACGCTTTTCTGTCGTTTCAAGGCGTGCGGCCCGAGGCTGTGTTCACCCTCGGCAAGGATCTGACCACCTTCAACACGCTGAGCAAGGGACTGCTGAACGGCAATGCCGACCTGCAACTCACCGCCCTGGCCGATCCGCAATCGCGCCAACAGTTGCAAAGCCTGATCCAGACCTACGCCAAAACCGAAGCCTCTGCCCGCACCCTGCTGGCCAACCTGCCCAGCCTGGCCTCGGCGCGTGAGGCGCAAAACGCGGTGCTCGCCTCATCCGGCCAGCTCTACGACAACCTCAATCAGCTGCAAAGCCTGTATTCCTCGCGCACCGGCGTGAGCTGGCCGGCGATTTTGTTCCTCGCCCTGCTGGGCCTGCTGGCCATCGTCGCCGCCACCGACCTGATCTACATCATGCTCAACGAGGCGCGCCAACGTGCCACGCTGGTGGAACTGCAGCGTCGGCAAACCGAGCGTCAAGAGCTTGAAGCCCGGCGCACCAACGAGTCGAATCAGGCCGCTATTTTGCGGTTGATGAACGAACTGCAAACCGTGGCCGAGGGCGACCTCACCCAGCAGGCCACCGTGACCGAAGACATTACCGGCGCCATCGCCGACTCGGTGAACTACACCGTGGAAGAGCTGCGCACCCTGGTGGGACAGGTGCAGCAGACGGCCGACCAGGTGGGCGAAGGCGCCTCTCAGGCGCAAACCACTTCCGACCGCCTGATGCGCAGCGCCGACGAGCAGCTCAACAAAATTCGTGAAACCGGTCAGTCGGTGCTCGACATGGCGCAGCGCATCAACCAGGTGTCGGTTCAGGCGCAGCAATCGGCCGAGGTGGCGAACCAGTCGCTGCAGGCCGCCGAGCAGGGGCAGCGCGCTGTGCGCAACTCCATCGACGGCATGAACAGCATCCGCGAGCAGATTCAAGACACCTCCAAGCGCATCAAGCGGCTGGGTGAATCGTCGCAGGAGATCGGCGAAATCACCGAGCTGATTTCCGACATTACCGAACAGACCAACGTGCTGGCCTTGAACGCCGCCATTCAGGCCGCGTCTGCGGGTGAAGCGGGCCGCGGCTTCTCGGTGGTGGCCGAGGAAGTGCAGCGCCTGGCCGAGCGTTCGGCCGAATCCGCCAAGCAGATTGCCGCGCTGGTGCGCACCATTCAGACCGACACCCAAGACGCCGTGGCCGCCATGGAAAAGAGCACCCAAGGCGTGGTCGAAGGGGCCAAGCTGGCCGATAACGCCGGCGCCGCGCTGGCCCAGATCGACGCGGTGTCGCGCCAGCTTGCCGAGCTGATTACCCAGATTTCGCAACAGACCCAGATCGAAGCCAGTTCCGCCAACAAGGTGGCCGACAACATCCAGACCATTTTCACTGTGACCGAGCAGACCTCCGAAGGCACGCGCTCCACCGCCTCGCTGGTGCGCGACCTCGCGCGTGTCGCCGACGATCTGCGCCAGTCCGTCTCGCGGTTCAAGATCAACTGACCCGCCTTCCTCGCATGCATTCCAACGTCCGTCCCTCGCGTTTTCCGGCATGAACACAGTCTCCGCTTCGAACTCCGCCGTGGCACCCGCCCCTGAGACGGACATGGGGCCTCTGGCCTGGCTGCTCGATCAGATCAGCGACAACCTCCAGTCTGCCCGCACCGCGCTCAAGCGCGCCGCCCAGCAGCAGGACGACGGCGTGCTCGGTTCGGTCCAGGCCGAAAAAACGGGTCTGCGCACCGCCCGCACCCAGGTGCACCAGGCCGCAGGCGCCATCGAACTGCTGGGTTTTTTTGGCGCGGCGCGCCTGATGCAGGCCGCCGAGAACGCGCTCGATCAACTCATCGACCATCCGGAAAAACTCGACAACACCGCACTGCAGCGTTTCGAGGCCGGCTTCAACGCCCTGGTCGATTTTCTCGAATCCCAGCGTGCCGGCAAAAATGAACCGGCGCTCAAGCTCTATCCGCAGTACCGCGATCTGATGGAACTGGCGCAGGCCGAGCGCATCCACCCGGCCGACCTGTGGGACTACGACTGGACTTGGCCGGACGCCCCGCCCGTCACCGACGCCGCAGGCGCCCCTGCCCCCACACTGACGCCGGATGATCGCGCCCAGTTCGAAATGGGCTTGCTGCAGGTGCTGCGCGGTCAGCAGACCGCCTCCGCCATGCAGACGCTCGACGCCGTCGCGCGTCGCGCGCAGGCCAGCAGCGCCGGGCCGACGGCCAGCCTGTGGTGGCTCGCGCGCGGTTTGTTCGAAGCTATCGGCAGCGGCCTGCTCACACCCGATCTCGACATCAAACGGCTGCTCAACCGCCTCAACCTGCAATTGCGCAGCCAGTTGCAAGGGCAAAGCCCCGCCCCCCAAAGGTTGGGTCACGACCTCACCTTCTTTTGCGCCCAGTCGCTGCATGGCAATGGCGACGTCACCGCGCAGTCCCTTCCGGTACTGCGGGCCATTGACAACCGGCTGCACCTCGCTGCCGCGCCGTTTGCCGATTACCACCAAAGCCATTTCGGTCTGATCGACCCCGCCCTGGTACAGCAAGTCCGCAAGCGCGTGCAAACCCTGCGCGACGCCTGGAGCGCACTGGCTGGTCACGCGCAGACGCACCTCGATCCCGCTCGCATCGCCCGCCTGGTCGATCTCACCCAGGCGCTGGAACAACCTCTGCATGCGCTCACGCCGGGCAGCGAAGCGCTGCCGCAATCGCTCGCGGGCCTGTTCAAGAAAATCAGCGCGCGCAGCGACTTTCTCACCCCCGAGCGCGCGCTCGATGTCGCCACCGCCATTCTGTTTCTCGAAATCACCTTTGCCCACTTCCGTCCCGAAGAGCAGCGATTTCTGGAGCGCTCACAAATCCTCGCGCGACGCCTCGACCAGAGCGCCAACGGCCAAACGCCAGACCCGCTGGCCGGCTGGATGGAAGACCTGTTCCGCCAGGCCTCCGAGTCGCAGACCATGGGCAGCGTGGTGCAGGAACTGCGCGCCGATATGAGCACCGTCGAGAAACTGCTCGACGCCTATTTCCGCGACCCGTCGCACAAGCCCGATCTGGCACAGGTGCCACGCCTACTGTCGCAGATGCGCGGCGTGTTCTCGGTGCTCGGCGTCGATGTCGCCAGCCAGGCGCTGAGCTACCTGCGCACCGAAATCGACAGCCTCGTGGCCGACGATGTGCCGACCGACAGCCAGCGCTTCGACGCCCTGGCCAGCAATATCGGCGTGCTCGGTTTTTTGGTCGACATGCTGTCCTACCAGCCCGAGCTGGCCAAAACCCTGTTCGTGTTCGACAACGACAAAAAAGAGCTGCGCGCCGTCGTTCCCTCCACCCAGCGCACCGCTCCGCCCACCCTGCAACAAGACGTCGAGCACGCGGCGCAGCAACTCAAGGACGACATCGCCCAGGGCCTGCCGCCCGAGCAGGCGCAGCAGCGCCTGGCGCAGTTGCACGCCGAGGCCGCCCTGGCCGGTGTACCCGATCTTCCGGCGCAGATGCTGAGCGTGCCCAGCGAAGGTGTGAGCGAACTGCCGAGTGAACCTCACACGCCCCAGGAGACAGACGCCGCCCCCGCGCAAGAGGCGTCCACAACCCCGGCCGAGGCGACTGTCACGCCTGAATCCGCCCCTGAACCCGCTCAGGAGGCGAATCCGCCTGCCGAGCCCGAAGACGATGCCGAAGACGAACTGATCGACATCTTCCTGGAGGAAGCCCGGGAGGTCATCGCAAGCGGCCACGAACAACTGCAGCAGCTGCACGCCAACCTCGACGACGAAGGCGCGCTCACCAGCCTGCGCCGCGCTTTTCATACCCTCAAAGGCAGCTCGCGCATGGTCGGCCTGCGCGACTATGGCGAAGCCGCCTGGGCGCTCGAACAAGTGTTCAACCGCCAAATCGCCGATCAGCACCGGGCCTCGCCGCCCTTGCTCAACCTGGCCGCGCACGCGCTCACCGAGCTTGGCGAATGGACGGCAGCGATCCAGCAAGGCCAGGCCGAGGCCTTCAGCAGCGAGACCCTGCGCCGTGCCGCCGAGGCCTATGCAGCAGGCGAATCCGCCGAGCCCGCGTTGCACCCCCTGCACGACGCACCTAACGAACCCTCAATGGCCGCCGAACCCGCCGCCGTTGAAGCGACGGAATCGCCCAGCGAACCAGCAGTGCCAGAACCAGCAGCGCCCGGACCAGAGGCCCTGCACGAACCCACCGACTTCAATGCCCTGTTCGAAGGCATCGACCTCGAACTTCCCCATCACACCCTGGCGCCCGAGCCGATGCCTTCGGCCGAGATGTCCGCGGTCGAGGCGCCCCCGGCCGAGATGCCTTCAAGCGATGCGCCCGCTGTCGAACTGCCCCAGGCCGAAGAAGCCGACATGGCTGAATTCGAGGCGGCCGTCTCTGCGCAGCACGCTGCCCCGGCCGACACCGCCGCTGACACCGACATCGCACCAGTGCCGCCCGAGAAAAGCGACGATAGCGAACCCGGCTACCGCCAGATCGGCGAGTTGCGCATTCCCACCCCGCTCTACAACATTTACCTGGCCGAAGCCGACGAACTCTCGCGCCATCTGTACAGCGACATTCACGACTGGCTGACCGATCCCGCCCAGGCGCTCGGCGATGCGGCCGTCATTTCGGCGCACAAGCTCGCGGGCAGTTCGGCCACCGTCGGCCTGCGCAGTGTGGCCGATCTCGCCAGCCAGACCGAGCATGCGCTCGACGCCCTGCGCGACCTGCCCGCGCACGCCGCGCGACCGGCCGATCTCGACGCCTTGGCACAGGCGGCCAGCGACATCAAACAACTGCTGCACCAGTTTGCCGCGGGCTTCCTCAAGCCCGTGCAAGCCGAGCTGCTCACCCGGCTCGAAGCCCTGCAGGAAGCTGCGCTGGCCCAGAATGCTCAGCCGAGCGCCGAGTCGTTAACCGAGTTGACCCACACGGCCGAACCGGCTGTCCAGCCTGAACAAATCGCCGCTCCAGAGCTTGCGCCCGCAACGCTCGAGCCTGCCTCGGCCGAAGCCTCGCAGCCGCAGATCAGCGCAACACAATCTGCCGCGTCTGCCGACCAGTTGGTCGACACCATCGATCCCGACCTGTTCCCAATTTTCGAGGAAGAGGCCAACGAACTGCTGCCCGCCCTGGCCGCCAGCCTGCGCCAGTGGGAACAGCATCCGCAAGACACCGCGCCAGCCGCTCAAGCCATGCGGGCGCTGCACACGCTCAAAGGCAGTGCGCGCATGGCTGGCGCCATGCAGCTCGGCGACCTGGCGCACAGCCTCGAATCCGACATCGACACCCTGACGGCCAATGCGCCGGTCAGCGAAGCCGATCTGGCCGAGCTGCTGGGCCGTTTCGACCATCTCAACACCCGCTTCGACCGGCTGTGCAGCGCGGCGCAGCGCGGCGAAAGCCAGCTGGCCGACCTCCCGGTGGCCACTGTTTCCGAGGTATTTACCCCAAGCGCCGAGCCCGACACCGCTGCGTCGGCCCAGCCGCTGCCTGCGGTGGCCGTCAACACAGCTGCCACGCCTGCAGCGGCCGAGCCGGTCAACCGCGCCCTCGCGCCGCGTATCGCTGCACAGGCTGTGCGCGTGCGCGCCGGGCTGCTCGACCGTCTGGTCAATCAGGCGGGCGAAATCACCATTTCGCGCGCCCGGCTGGAAAACGAGTTCGGTGCCATCCGCGCTTCGGTGGGCGATCTGAGCGACAACCTCGACCGTCTACGCCAGCAGGTGCGCGAAATCGAAATTCAGGCCGAGGCGCAGATGAGCGCGCAGGTGCAGGCCGCGCGCGACGAAAACCGCGATTTCGACCCGCTCGAATTCGACCGCTTCACCCGCGCGCAGGAACTCACCCGCATGATGGCCGAGTCGGTCAACGACATCGCCATGGTGCAGGGCACGCTCAGCCGCCTGCTGCGCGAAGTCGACGACGACATGACCCGCCAGGCGCGCCAGACCCGCGAGCTGCAGCGCGATCTGCTGCGCACCCGCATGGTCGAGTTCGACAGCCTGTCCGAGCGGCTTTACCGCACCGTGCGTCAGGCAGCCAAAGACCTGAACAAAGCGGTGCGCCTGGAAATCATCGGCGGCGCCATCGAACTCGACCGCGGCGTGCTCGAGCGCGTTTCCAGCAGCTTCGACCACTTGCTGCGCAACGCCGTGGCGCACGGCATCGAGACTGCGGAAGAACGCAAGGCGGCGGGCAAGCCCGAAGTCGGCACCCTCACCCTGAGCCTGCGGCAAGACGGCAACGAAGTCGTCATCACCCTGGCCGACGACGGGCGCGGTCTCAACTACGGCGCCATCCGCGCCAAGGCCGAACGCCTCGGCCTGCTCGCCCCAGGGCAGAACGTCTCCGAGGCAGAACTGACGCAACTGGTCTTCCGCCCGAACTTCAGCAGCGCCGAGAGCACCACCGCAGTGGCTGGCCGCGGCGTGGGGCTCGACGTGGTGCGCACCGAAGTCAACGCCCTGGGCGGTCGCGTGCTGCTCGACAACCAGCCGGGCTCCGGCGCTCGCTTCACCCTGCTGCTGCCACTGACCACCGCCATCACCCATGTGGTCTTGCTGCGCACCGGCGCTGCCGTGTATGCCGTGCCCGCCAATCTGGTGGACATCGTGCTGCGCTTCAAGCCCGAGCAGATCGCCAACGCCGCGCGCACCCTGAGCATCGAGTATGCCAACAATACCCTGCCCTTCTACTGGCTGGGCGCCTTGCTCGGGCAATCGGGCGGCAGCAGTGAGCCGTTCGGCAAAAGCGTGCCCGTGGTCGTGATTCGAAGCGCCACGCAGCGTGTGGCCATTCAGGTCGATGAAGTCGTGGGCAACCGCGAAGTGGTGGTGAAAAATCTGGGGCCGCAGCTCTCGCGCGTGCCGGGTCTGGCCGGGATTTCCGTGCTGCCCAACGGGGACGCCGCGCTGATCTACAACCCGGTGGCGCTCGCCGCGGTTTATGGCGCTGATGCCTCGGCCCGCATGCAGGCTGTGCCGCTGACGCCCGTGGCCCCGAGTGCAGACGCTGCTCCCGCCGCTGTCTCCACCTCGGTTTCGACCTCCGAGCCCAGCGAGACGCCGATCGATGCGTCCGGGCTCACTCCTGGGCTGCCCCCCACGGGCGACGCGGCGCAGGCCGCGAAGGGCGGCAATCCGCTGATCATGGTGGTGGACGACTCCATCACCGTGCGCCGCGTCACGCAGCGCTTCCTGCAGCGCAACGGTTATCTGGTGCAACTCGCCAAAGACGGCCTCGACGCCCTGGAGCAATTGCAGCAGATCAGCACCCTGCCCAATGTGATTCTGCTCGACATCGAAATGCCGCGCATGGACGGCTTCGACCTCACCCGCAACATCCGCGCCGACTCACGGCTGCAGAAGCTGCCCATCATCATGATCACCTCGCGCATTGCCGACAAGCATCGCAACTACGCCGCGCAGCTTGGGGTGAATCACTATCTCGGCAAGCCCTATTCCGAGACCGAGCTGCTCGAACTGATTCGCACCTTTACCCAGTCGGCAGTGAATCACTGAGCCTTCACCACCGCGTAGCGCTCCAGCGTTTCGGCCCGCGCCAGATCGTGTCGCACGATCGGCGCGGGGTAAGTGCTGCCCAACCGCACCCCGGCCGCCTGCAGCAGCGCTGCGGGCGCCGTCCACGGCGCGTGAATGTCCTTGGACGCAAGCTGCGCCAGCTCGGGTACATAACGGCGGATGAAATCGCCGCCCGCATCGAATTTCTCGCTTTGCGCCACCGGGTTGAAAATGCGGAAGTACGGCTGCGCATCGCAGCCGCTGCTCGCCGCCCACTGCCAGCCGCCGTTGTTGGCCGCCAGATCGAAATCGTTGAGATGATCGGCAAAATACTGCGCACCCCAGCGCCAGTCGATGCCCAGGTCTTTGGTCAAAAAACTCGCCACCACCATGCGCAGGCGGTTGTGCATATAGCCGGTCTGGTTGATCTGGCGCATGGCCGCGTCCACCAGCGGATAGCCGGTGCGGCCCTCGCACCAGGCGGCGAACTGCGCCGGGTCGTTGCGCCACTGAATGCGGTCGTAAACCGGCTTGAAAGCCGCATTCACCACATGCGGATGGTGGAACAGAATCTGAAAATAAAAATCACGCCACACCAGCTCGGACAGCCAGACCCGGGCCCCCTCGCTGCCCGCCTGCTGCCGCGCCCAGGCCATCGCGACCAGCTCGCGCACCGAAACCGTGCCGAAACGCAGGTGCACCGAGAGATAGCTCGGCCCCTTGCGCGCCGGGTAGTCGCGCGCCTGGTCGTAGTCATCGATGCGACGGCTGAAGTCGTCCACCAGCGCCGCCGCGCCAGACGCGCCCAGCGGCAGTTTCAGCGCGTGCAAATTCGACGGCGCAAAACCCAGCTCGGACAAGGTGGGCAACGGTTGCCGCAGTGCCGCGGGCAGCGCAGCCAGCCGGGCGGAGGTCACTGCGCTATCGAGGGGCTGCTGCGGCTGTGCGGCGTACCGCGCCAGCCAGGCGGTGCGGTAGGGCGTAAAGACCGAGTACGGCTTGTCCTGCGCCGTCAACACCTCGTCGCACTCGAAAATCATGTGCTCCTTGACGGTGCGCAGCGCCCGCCCGTCTTGCCGCAAGGCGCGCTCGACGGCCGCATCGCGCGCGAGGGCTTCGGGCTCATCGTCGCGCCCGCAGAACACCGCCTGCGCGCCCAACTCGGCAGCCAGCGCGGCAATCGCCTCGCGCGCGCTGGCGTGGCGCACGATCAGCGCGGCGCCGTGTTCGCGCAAAACGGCGTCGATCTCCGCCACCGCCGCCAGAATGAACTCCACCCGCCGATCCGCCTGCAGCCCGCGCTGCAGCAGCGGATCGAGAATGTCTCGGTCGAACACAAACGCCAGCGCCACCTTGTCGCAGGCGCGCAGGGCGGCGTGCAGCGCCGCGTTGTCGTGCAGGCGCAAATCGCGCCGCAGCCAGACCAGACCGAGCGGCAGTTTTTCCACGGCAGAGCTGGCGGGACGGTCGGCAATGGAAGTCGGCATGTGCAGAGGGTTCGGGAAAAAATGGAGATCAACCATAACCCAGCAGCGCAAAATCTGCGGCCCGGCGCGATAAACTCCACCCCATGAACCCTCGCCCCGACGCCTCCAATCTGAGCAACCAGTTTTTGATCGCCATGCCGGGCATGGCCGACGAGAACTTTGCAGGTACCGTGGTGTATGTCTGCGAGCACTCGGCGCGCGGCGCGCTCGGCTTGATCATCAACCGCCCGTCGGACATTACCGTCAAGGAATTGTTCGAACGCGTTGGCCTCGCTGCAGGGCGGCCCGGTGCAGACCGAGCGCGGCTTCGTACTGCACGAAACCACTGATACGGCCTATGCCTCCAGCCTCGACATTCCCGGTGGCCTGCAAATGACCACCTCCAAGGACGTGCTCGAACACATGGCCGCGGGCGACGGGCCGACGCGCAGCCTCATCACCCTGGGCTACTCTGGCTGGAGCGCCGGGCAGCTCGAAGAAGAACTCGGCCAGAACGGCTGGCTTACCGTCGAGGCCGACCCCATCGTGTTGTTCGACACCCCGGTGGAGGCCCGCTTCAACGCGGCCATGGCGCTGCTGGGCTTCAACCCGGCCATGTTGTCGCAAACCGCAGGACATGCCTGAGGCCATGCAGCCCGTCGCGGACCGTGAGATCACGGTTCTGGGTTTCGACTGGGGCGCCAAGCGCATCGGCACGGCGGTCGGCAACAGCCTCACCCGCAGCGCCACAGCGCTGCGCAGCCTGCGCGCCGATCGCAACGACCTCAAGTTCGACGCCATTGCCGCGCTCATTCGCGAGTGGCAGCCGCAGCAGCTCGTGGTCGGTCTGCCCTTGCACCCCGACGGCGCCGCGCACGACAATACCGCCCACGCCCAGCGCTTCGCCCGCCAGCTTGAAGGCCGCTTCAGGCTGCCGGTGGCGCTGGTCGATGAACGCTACACCTCGGTCGCCGCCGAAGACGACGGCGCCAAAGATGTGGACAGCGCCGCCGCCCAGCTCATCGTCGAACAATACCTGCAGCAACGCTGACCATGCCTTCCTCTCCCGCTTCCCCAATCGCCGCCCCTCCAGACGCCGAGGCGCTCTACGCCGAATTGCTCGCGCAAGTTCGCAGCGCCGTCGCGGCGCAGGCCGAGCCGCCCTTGCTCATCGGCATCTATTCCGGCGGCGCCTGGCTGGCGCAGCGGCTGCACGCCGACCTGCAACTGGCGCAGCCCTACGGCGTGGTGTCTTCGACCTTTCACCGTGACGACTTCGCCACCCGCGGTCTGCACCCCAGCGCCAATCGCACCGCGCTGCCCGTGCCCATCGCCGATCAGGCCGTGCTGCTGATCGACGACGTGCTGCACACCGGCCGCACCATCCGCGCCGCGATGAACGAGCTGTTCGACTTCGGCCGTCCGGCGCGCATCGATCTGGCGGTGCTGGTCGATCGCGGCGGCCGCGAGCTGCCCATCTGCCCGCAAATCGCCGCCAGCACCCTGCTCGATCTGCCCGACGAGGTCTCGCTGGCGCTGCTGCGCGATGAGGACGTGTTGGAGGGCATCCGCTTTCGTTTCGATCTGGTGAGCAAATAAACCGAGTTGGTGAACATGACCCGCGCCCACAACCCCCAACTCAACAAAAACGGCGAGCTGCGCCACCTGCTCACCCCCGAAGGCCTGCCGCGCGATGTGCTCACGCATATCCTCGACACCGCGCAGGGCTTTGTCAGCTTCGGCAGCCGCGAAGTGAAAAAAGTGCCGTTGCTGCGCGGCAAGAGCGTGTTCAACCTGTTTTTCGAAAACAGCACCCGCACCCGCACCACCTTCGAGATCGCGGCGCAGCGCCTGTCGGCCGACGTGTTCAATCTCGACATCCAGCGCTCCAGCACGAGCAAGGGCGAGAGCCTGCTCGACACCATCGCCAACCTCGAAGCGATGGATGCCGATGTGTTCGTCGTGCGCCATTCCGACAGCGGCGCGCCCTTTCTCATCGCCCAGCACACGCCGCCGCATGTGCACATCGTCAACGCCGGCGATGGCCGTCATGCCCACCCCACCCAGGGCCTGCTGGACATGTACACCATCCGGCATTTCAAGGGCGACTTCAGCAACCTCACCGTGGCCATCGTTGGCGACATCGTGCATTCGCGCGTGGCACGCTCGGCCATTCACGCGCTCACCACGCTGGGCGCCGCCGAGGTGCGCGCCGTCGGCCCCAAGACCCTGGCGCCCGACAATCTGCGCGACATGGGCGTGCGCGTCTGCCACGACATGGCCGAGGGCATCCGCGGCGCCGACGTCATCATGATGCTGCGGCTGCAAAACGAGCGCATGTCCGGCGCGCTGCTGCCGTCCGCGCATGAATTCAACATGACCTACGGCCTCACGCCCGAGCGCCTGGCACTGGCCAAGCCCGATGTCATCGTGATGCATCCCGGCCCCATCAATCGCGGCGTCGAGATCGACAGCAGCGTGGCCGATGGCCCGCGCAGCGTCATCCTCGACCAAGTGCGCTTTGGCATCGCCGTGCGCATGGCCGTGCTGTCCATCGTCGCCTCCACCGAAAGCCCCGCATGAGCACCACGCAACTTCTGATCCGCGGCGGCCGCCTCATCGACCCGCTGCGTGGGCTCGATACCGAGGGCGATGTCGCCATCTCTGGCGAGCGCATCGTCGCCGTGGGCAAAGCGCCCGAAGGCTTCACCCCCGAGCAGACGCTCGACGCGCGCGGCCTGCTCGTCCTGCCCGGTCTCATCGACCTGTGCGCCCGCCTGGGCGAGCCCGGCTATGAGCACGAGGGCATGCTGGAAACCGAACTGCGCGCGGCGCTGGCTGGCGGCGTCACCCGCGTGGTGTGCTCGCCCGACACCGACCCCGTGCTCGACGAACCCAGCCTGGTGGAAATGCTGCGCTGGCGCGCCCGGCGCATCAAAAGCGCCCGCGTCTATCCGCTGGGCGCGCTCACCAAAGGCCTCAAAGGCGAGAGCTTGAGCGAAATGGCCGAACTCACCCGGGCGAGCTGCATCGGCTTCTCCCAAGCCGACACGCCGATGACCGACACCAAGGTGCTCTACAGCGCCATGCAATACGCCAGCACCTTCGGCTACAAGGTCTGGCTGCGCGCGCAAGACGCCTCGCTCAGCCGCGGCGGCATCGCCGCCAGCGGCGCCTACGCCCAGCGCCTGGGCCTGAGCGGCGTGCCCGCCATGGCCGAAACCGTGGCCCTGCACACCTTGTTCGAGCTGATGCGCGCCACTGGCTGCGCGGTGCATGTGAGCAAGCTATCCAGCGCTGCAGGCGTTGCGCTGGTCCGCCAGGCCAAGGCCGAAGGGCTGCCGCTGACCTGCGACGTGTCGATCAACAATCTCATGCTCACCGACCTGGACATCGGCTACTTCGACGCCCGCGCCCGGCTCGACCCGCCGCTGCGCCAGAGCCGTGACCGCGACGCCCTGCGCGCCGCCTTGGCCGACGGCACCATCGACGCGCTGTGCTCCGACCACACCCCCATCAGTGCCGACGACAAAACCCAGACCTTCGCCGACGCCGCGCCCGGCGCCACCGGGCTGGAGCTGCTGCTGTCCACCGCACTGCAATTCGCCGCCGACAGCGGCCTGCCGCTGGTCAAGGCGCTGGGCTGCGTGGGCCACCGCGCCGCTCAGGCCGCCGGTCTGCCCCCAGCCACGCTGGAAGCCGGCGCTGCGGCCGAGCTCATCCTCGTCGATCCGCAGGCCCGCTGGCGCGCCCTACCTGACGCCCTGCAAAGCCAGAGCCGCCACAGTCCTCTGGCCGAGCAGGAACTGCCTGGCCGCACCCGGCACGCCGTGATCGACGGCCGCGTGGTGTGGAGCGCGCAGCCCGTCGCCACTCCTGCATGAACCCGGCGCCGCAGCCCGCCGAAAACCCCCCGGCGCTGCTCTGCGAGCCGCCCGCCCAAACCCCCGCGCCGGTGCTGCGCCGCGTCGGCGCGCCGGTGCGTTTCGCCACCCGGCTGACCCGGCTCAGCGCCCACGCCCTGCGCGGCCAGCGCATCGTGCGTCAACTGTTTCCCCAGCTCGACGCGGCTGGAAAACAGCAACAGATCCGCGACTGGTCGGCCGAGCTGCTGCGGCTTAGCGGCATTGCGCTACAGGTCAACGGCGCGCCGCAGCAAACCCCGTCTTTAGTTGCCGCCAACCATGTGTCGTGGATCGACATCTTCGCCATCAACGCCGTGCAGCCCGTGCGCTTCGTCTCCAAATCCGAGACGGCGCAATGGCCTCTCATCGGCCCCTTGGTGCGCGGCGTGGGCTCGCTGTTCATCGAGCGCGAGCGCGCGCAAGACGTGGTGCGCGTCATCCACCAAATGGCGCAATGCCTGCAAGATGGTGACCATGTCGGCGTGTTCCCCGAAGGCACCACCAGCTACGGCCACGATCTGCTGCCGTTTCATGCCAATCTGTTCCAGGCCGCCTGCTCATCAGACTGCGCCGCCGCGGTGCAGCCCGTGCTGCTGTTCTACGCCGACCAGCGCAGCGGCCGCTTCAGCCGCGCCGCCTCGTATGTGGGCGATGAAACCATGGTCGGCAGCCTGTGGCGCATGAGCGCCGCCGCCCCCCTGCGCGTGGAAGTCAACTACCTGCCCCCGCTGCGCGCGCCCACCCGCCGCGCCCTGGCCCAGCAGACCCGCGAGGCCATCGCCGAACACCTCCACCAGCGCTTGCGCGACAGCCGCTGAGCGTCACGCCCCTGCTATTTGCGCGCTGCTCGCCGTACTGACAGGGTATACACTTCATCAATACCTTCACCAAGGAGCGCACCATGCCGAAAGAAGCCGTTTTCACGATGAAGCTGGAACCGGAGCTGCGCGCCGAATTCATGGCCGAGGTCGCGGGCGAAGATCGGCCGGCCTCCCAAGTCATGCGCGAGCTGATGCGTGGCTATATCGAGCAGCGCCGCCAAGCCCGCGAACACGACGCCTACCTGCGGCGCAAGGTCGAAGCGGGCCGCGCCTCGGTGCGTGCCGGCCGTGGGCGGTCGAATGATGAAGTTGAAGCCGCGTTCGCGGCCAGGCGCAACAAGGCAGCGGCGGACCTGGCGTGATCGTCATCTGGACGCCAGAAGCGGAGCAAGACCGCGCCGACATTTGGGACGAGATCGCATCCGACAACCCCGCCGCAGCCGTTCGCATGGATGAGCTTTTCAGCGCTGCGGCGGCCCGACTGGCCGCGCATCCGACAATGGGCAAGGCGAGCCAGATTGCAGGCGCCCGCGAGTGGATCCCGCATGAAAGCTATAGGCTGGTGTATGAGATCGACGGCGACACGGTTTGGGTGCTGGCTCTGTTGCATACCGCCCGCCTGTGGCCCCCATTGCCGCAATAAAACTCCTGGTCGTGGTCGGTGAGCAGGGTGTGAAAGCAGCGCCTGCGCAACAGCCAATGAACCTTGCGCCCCTACAATCCGGGCGCTCACCTCCCCGTAGTTCAATGGATAGAACGGCTGCCTCCTAAGCGGCAAATACAGGTTCGATTCCTGTCGGGGGGACCAAGAATCTCCCCTCCCCAGCCCTCCCCACAGGTGTGGAGAGGGAGCAAACCCGCCTCGCTGCGGGCTTTCGGTCAGGAGGCGCGCGGCGTTTTTTTGCTGGGCGGCAACAGGCTGGTGAGCCGTTGATACAGATTGAACAAAAACGCCACGCGCGGGGCGTCGACGCGGTCGCCTTTGTAGCCGTAGGCGGCGTCCACCGCGCGGTCGTTGGCCTGGTGGGCGCGGCGCAGTTCGGCGGGCATGGTTAGCGGGTCGTAGAGGTCGGCCAAGGTGGCGTCGGGATAGCGGGCGCGGGCGTCGAGGATGGCCTGGCCCGCGGCCTCGATGGCCTCGCGCTGCGCCGCGGTCGGTTCGGGCCAGGGGAAGTTGTTGTACACGATGCTGGCGGAATAGCGGTAGTCGCTTTTCAGCCTACCGCCCACGGCGCGCAGCCAGGCGTTGTGCAGCGTGCTATTGAGGATGGCGAAGTGGTAGAGGGTTGCGCCGGGGATGGTGAAAATCTCCGAGTTGGCTATCGTCGCCGCTGATACGAAGTCAATTGGGACAAATGCACGGCGTTCTGAGGATGTCTTGGGGACTGCAAGGTAATCGGCTGTAGGTTGTCGAATTTCCTGGAAGAGATAGGGCGTCGCAGCGCTTTCTTGCGTTGGCACTTTGGAGCTCTTCAACCGCATTTCCCTCACCGCCTGTACTCGACGGTAGACCTCGGGCATCGCACGCAATTTCGCTGGGGAGATACCCAACATCCAAAGACAAAAACGATTTACACCATTTAGAAATTCTTCTGCGCCAATAATTGACCGTACAAAAGGTGCTGCCGATGGCTCAAGGGCAATCAAAGCATCGCGCTCTCCTGTTGTCATCAACAAATGCCCGCCGTCCGTCGGTTTGCTGCCGAAAGTCATCTCCGGCACGTTCTGTATCGGCGTTCTGCGGCTGGTCATCACCACATCCGGCGCATCGACCAGATAGGGATTGATGCGCTTGGCCGCGATGCGCTGGCCGTCGCCCTTGATGTCGTCGCCGTAATCGAACAGGGTGCAGTGCTGCGGTTCGCGCAAGCCGAAGCCGATGATGACGCAATGCACCGCGGCGATGCCCTTGCCTTCGTTGCTCCATTGAAAGGTGCGGTGCGCAAAGCGAATCTTCACCCCGGCCTGCAGCAGCGTGGGCCACAGCGCGGCGACCTGCTCACCCTGGGTGATGGAGTTGGTGGAGACAAAGGCCACGTCGATGGCCGGGTTGCGCTGAATGTAGGCGGCGGCCTTCACATACCAGGCGGCGACGAAGTCGAGCACGCCCGCGCCTTTGACCTTGGCGAACACCCGCGCCATGTCGGCCTTCTGCTCGGCGTTCTGGTTGCTCTTGCCCACGAACGGCGGATTGCCCAGCACATAGCTGCACTGCTCGGGCGGCAGCACTTCGGCCCAGTCGGTGCGCAGGGCGTTGGCGTGGTGGATGTGCGGGCTATCGACCAGCGGCACGGTGGGGCGGGT
>NZ_MEGQ01000068.1:0-11453 GCF_001725585.1 Thiomonas sp. SCN 64-16
AGTCAGGTACTCATCGATGAAAGAATTTCCAATTCGATGACTTTGCCTGGCGCGCTTGAATATTTACGGAAGTCCGTGCACGAATGTCGCAAGGTCACCTTTATTAAATATCGCGAGAGCTGCTATGGGGAGCAGGTCCCATGGTCTATCGGCTTTACGTCATGCGGGAAAGAGCTCATGGACGCGATCAAGACTATCGTAGTCAATGATGCCACTACTGGTTGGCTGGAACTTGCGCCGATTGCTCAGCTTGCCACGAGGTTCGTTCAACGGCTTGATCATGCAAACATTGGGAGCAATACCCTACTAGATCTTGATGCGGAAAGATATGAGGCAGCTCTGGATGCATTGCGCAAAGATTACAACTCGCGGCTCTTCCATGTAAAGGATTCAAATTTTCAACGTATCGCCCGTCGGCGTCTTGATGACGCGTGGCAATATACGGATAGCCTTTTTCAACGGCATGGAGATTTGTATTTGGTTTGTGTCGTTTTGGCTTACAAATGCGATTTCTACGGTGATAAAGCCATGGAGCCTATGGATATACTGCATCGCATTCATCTGGGTCGCGCCAAGCTCGTTCGTAAACTATATCGTGATCGTGCTCAACCTTCGCCGATTGGGTGGCTCGCGAAAACCGAGTGTCGGATTGAGCGCCACTATCAAATTCAACTGATGGTGTTCTATCAGGCCAACAAGGTTTCCGATGTCGAAAATTTAGGGGTAAGTATTGGCCAGCACTGGAGCGAAGTCACGTCTGGCAAGGGTCTGTGTGTCGTGCAAGGCTCGATTCCAGCTCATTCCGGACTCTATGGACTCGTTGGATTTCCTGATCGCCGCACGAGGCAAGTGTTTGGGTTTCTTAAGCGAGATGACATGTTGCGTCGTAGATACCTGAGAATTTTTCTTTTTTATCAGTTCAGACCTGATTTTTTTATGCGGCTACGTGTTCCTGAGGGCACCAGGATGTTCGTCCGTGGGCAGTTATAACGCGGGAGTTTTATTGCATGGGCAGCACGGCAGGCATCGCAAGGCCGTGAAGGTGACCTCTCGGGCGCTTCATCGTGGTCCGTTCACGCGCACCCAATCGCGCGTATCATGCGCAGAATCCTGTACAACACACTGAGGTCAACCATGGCCATTTCCGCCGCTGACGTGATTCCGCTGTCGCAGGCCAGGGCGAACCTGTCTGAGCTGGCCGACCTGGTGAAGGCGGGTGCCGAGAAGGTCATCACCAAGAATGGTGAGAGCTACGTAGCCCTCATCGACGCCCAGC
Source organism: Thiomonas sp. SCN 64-16 (assembly GCF_001725585.1). Lineage (NCBI taxonomy): Bacteria > Pseudomonadati > Pseudomonadota > Betaproteobacteria > Burkholderiales > Thiomonas > Thiomonas sp. SCN 64-16. The sequence continues at coordinate 1,277 of NZ_MEGQ01000068.1, forward strand.
GGCTGGACTACTACCACCAGCTTGAACGCGAACGCATTCACCTGCTGCTGATGGATGAGGCCAGCAAAGGCCTTGCGGATGTCGTGGCGGGCAAGGTCAAGGATGCGCGCAGCACGTTGAGCGCCATCAAGCGCCGCCGTGCTGCCAAGGCTGCCGGATAAGAACTGCCTCGCATCGTGACCGCCAAGCACGTCGTCAAGCTCACCGACCATTTCGAGCGCAACCTTGCTGAACTGGAAGCCTTCTTGGTCGAGGCCGAGGCTGCGCATGCCTTCGACGCGCTGCTGGACGAACTGACGGACACCGTCATCCCCAATCTCGAAACCTTCCCTGGCATGGGGCGTCTGTTCCTCGAGCAACCCACTCGCTCCGTCGAGGTGGGCAACGGCAGGGCTCGCCTGACCCAACAACTGGATGCCCTCGCCAAGGATGGCGAGCTGCGCGAGTATGTGCTGGCGCACTACCTGGTGCTGTATGCGCGGATCAAAGGCACGGTCTATCTGCTTTCGATTCGCCACCAGCGGCAGCTTTCGTTCGATTTCCCGGCGCTATGGCCTTGACTGCCCTGAGCGCACCATTCCGGCGCGCGCGACAGTCGCCTTCTCCCTGAGCAAGTCCACCATCGAGGCCGGCTTCTCGGTCTTTGCTGCAGGCTGTGGTGCGGCCGATTCCACAAACGCAGCCCAGGCCTCCATCATGGGCCTGCGCTGTTCCAGCAAGTCGGTGCGGTGATACGCCGCCTCCACCTTGTTTTGCACCGTGTGTGCCAAGGCCCGCTCGGCCAGATCACGCGGGTAGCCTTGCTCACTGCACCAATCCCGAAAGCTCGAACGAAAGCCGTGGGCGGTTGCCCATCGCCCAGGCGTGTCGCTCGGAGCCTGTGTGCGCCGCAAGAAGGTCGTCATCGCCATATCCGACAAAACGACCTCATCACGCGGGGAGGGGAAGACCAGGGTGTCATGCAGCCCCTGCAGATTCCGCAGAATGTCCAGCGCGCGATCTGTCAATGGCACCCGGTGCGGCATATGGGCCTTCATTCGCTCGGCAGGAATCGTCCAGATGCGCTGCGTCCAATCGATTTCTTCCCACACCATCCCGCGGGCCTCACCTGAACGACAGGCCGTGAGGATCAAGAACTCCAGAATCGCCCGGCTCACATCGAAGCGTGGGCGGTTCCTCAGGTGTTCGCCGACGAATGCCGGGATCATGCGCCAGGGCATGGCCGGTTGATGTTGCACGCGCACCGCCTTGTCTTGCTGCGCAGGCAGCAGGTGCTGCACCACATCCACCGGGTTCGCCTGACAGTGGCCATGAGCCCAACCCCATGCCATGACGGCATGCATGCGCTGCTTCAGCCTGGAGGCGGTTTCGGCCTTGTCGATCCAGATCGGCCGCAAGACTTGCGCGATGTCTTTGGGTTGAATCGCGTTGAGGGGTATTGCGCCCAGCACCGGAAAGGCGAACTCGCGCAAGGTGTAGATCCACTGCGCAGCGTGCTTGGCGTTCTTCCAGCCGGGGAGGAGGGTGCCGTGCAGGATCACTGCCGCCTCTTCGAACGTGGGCACGCTGGGGGCGGGAATCTCTTCCTTGACCTCCAGAGGATCGTCGCCTTGTGCGATCTGCTCGCGCATCTGCAGGGCACGTCGCGCCGCATCCGCAATGGTGACTGCCGGATAGGAACCCAGGCCCGCATTTCGGCGCTTGCCAGAGACGGGGCTGACATAGCGCAGCACCCATTTGCCGTGGCCCTTGGTGCTTCCTGGATGCAGCGCCAGGCCGGTGACGTTGCCGTGCGCTATGGGCTTGTCTTCGGGCCTGAGGGAGCGCGCTTTGAGTTCGGTGAGAGCTGCCATGGTCAGGCTGGAGGAGGATTTCAGTATGCCATCCAGTATGCCACGGAGTGTTTGCTTTCGGTGCTTGTTATTGGGTTCTATCGAACCGTGTTTGAACTCAAGTCATTGAAAAACAATGAGAAAAAATGCAATACTGGAACTCGTTGGGCTGATAAATTGCGGCCCCTCTCTCCGCCAGAATAAAATCCCAAGTGATTGATTCACTTGGGATTTTTCTTTTTTCTGGCGATCGGACACAAAAAAACCGCCGGTTAGGGCGGTTTTAAGGACTATTGGTGCCGGTGAAAGGAGTCGAACCCTCGACCTTCGCATTACGAATGCGCTGCTCTACCAACTGAGCTACACCGGCGAAGCCCACCATTCTATACCAGGGGCGGGATTTACTTTTCAGTTCAGACGGTCTGGGCGTGGTAGCGCTGCAGCAGTTCGACTTCTTCGCGCGAGCCGAGCATCACGCTGCAACGCTCATGCAGCGAGGTGGGGACGATGTCGAGGATGCGCTGCGAGCCATTTGTGGCTGCGCCGCCGGCTTGCTCCACCAGCAAGCTCATGGGGTTGGCTTCGTACAGCAGGCGCAGCTTGCCGGGTTTGTTCGGCTCGCGCTTGTCCCACGGATACAGGAACACGCCGCCACGCATGAGGATGCGGTGTACGTCGGCCACCATGCTGCCCACCCAGCGCATGTTGAAGTCGCGTCCGCGCGGACCGTCCTTGCCTTGCAGGCATTCGTCGATGTAGCGCTTGACTGGCGGCGCCCAGTGACGCAGATTCGACATATTGATCGAGAACTCGCTGGTGCTCGGCGGAATTTGCAAATCGCGCTCAGTGAGGACGAAACTGCCCTGTTCCCGGTCCAGGGTGAACACGGCCACTCCATGTCCTACGGTGAGCACGAGTTGGGTTTGCGGGCCATAGACGCAATAGCCGGCGGCAACTTGCTTGTTGCCGGCCTGGAGAAAATGCTGCTCGGTGACGTCGGTGGTGTTTTTGGGAATCTGCAGCACGGAAAAGATGGTGCCGATGGTGACGTCCACGTCGATGTTGGACGAGCCGTCGAGCGGGTCGAACAGCAGCAGATATTCGCCGCGCGGGTAGTGCTCGGAGACCGGGAACACGGTGTCCATTTCTTCCGAGGCCATGGCGGCCAGATGTCCGCCCCACTCATTGGCGTGGATCAGCACATCGTTAGCGATGACGTCGAGCTTCTTCTGCACTTCGCCTTGCACATTGCCGGTGCCGGCGGAGCCGAGCACATCGCCCAATGCGCCTTTGTTCACGGCGATGCTGATGCGTTTGCAGGCGCGGGCGACCACTTCGACGAGCAGGCGCAGTTGGGGCGTGATGACGCCGTGCTCGCGCTCCTGCTCGACGAGATAGCGGGTGAGGTTGACGGATTGGGTCATGGGGAGTCTCTGGAAGGAAAGGGGCGCGCCGCGATCAGTCGGCCAGGGCGCGTTCGATGATTTCGCGGGTGTCGGAAGACAGCGTGGCGCTTTCGGCCACGGTGCGTAGCGCTTGTTGCGCCGCTTCGCGATAGCCGGGCGCGAGCTTGCGCCAGCGGTCGAGAGCCCGCGCCAACCGGGCGGCGACCTGTGGGTTGATGGCATCGAGCGCCTGAACCTGTTCGGCCCAGAAGGCGTAGCCCGCTCCGTCGGTGCGGTGGAAGGCGCCGGGGTTGGCCTGACAGTAGGCGAACAGCACGCTGCGTGCGCGGTTGGGGTTGTGGATGGAGAAGGCGGGATGCCGCATCAGCGCGCGCACGCGGTCGAGTTGCTGCCCGTCGTGGTCGGGCGCGCTGGCCTGCAGCGCAAACCATTTGTCCATAACCAGGGCTTCACCGGCGAACTGGGCGGCAAAGCGCTCCAGCGCGGGCTTGGTCAGATCGGCGCCGACATGTACCAACGCGGCCAGCGCGGCGAAGCGGTCGGTCATGTTGTCGGCATCCTTGACGCGTTGATAGACCCGTCCCAGCCAAGTCGCCTGTCCGAGTTCGCACAAATGTGCCTGGGCCAGATTGCGCAGGGCGCGGCGACCGGCACTGGCAAAGTCGGGGCTGTAGCCGCCTTCGGGCGTGAGGCTGTCCCAGAGGGTTTGCCAGTCCTGCGCGAGTTCTCGCGCCAGCACGGTGCGTAGCGCCTGACGGGCGCGGTGGATGCGAGGAGGGTCGACCTCTTCAAGCTGCTCGGCGATGTAGGCCTCGCCGGGCGGGGTGAGCAGCAGTTCCTTGAACGCCGGATCGAGCTTCGGGTCGCGGAGGACGGCGCGCAGCGCGTCGAGATAGTGCGCATCGAGGTTCAGCGTCTCGCCGCGAACGGCCGCCAGCAGGCGCGACAGCGTCAGGCGCTGCGCCGCTTCCCAACGGTTGAACGGGTCGGCGTCATGCGCGAGCAGATGCAGCAACTCGGCATCGGTGTAGGCGTAGTCGAGGATGACCGGGGCGGAGAAGCCGCGCAGCAATGAGGGCGTGACTGCATCGGCATCGATCTGCTCGAAGACGAAAGTCTGCTGGTCTTCAGTGAGGATCAGCACGGTCGACGTGCCTTTGTCCTGGCCTTGCAGCCACAGCGGCAGGGCGTTACCCCGGGCGTCGAGCAAGCCCGTGGCGACCGGAATGACCTGCGGCTGTTTATCCGTTTGACCGGGCGTGTCGGGCAAGGTTTGGCGCAGGGTGAGGGTGTAGGTGCGGGCAGCGGTATCGAGCGCGCCGCTGGCGTGCAGGCGCGGGGTGCCAGCCTGGCTGTACCAGCGTTTGAAGGCGGCAAGATGTTGCGCCAGCGCGGAGTCCGGGTTGGCGTCGGCCATGGCCTGGGCGAAGTCGTCGCAGGTCACGGCCTGGCCGTCGAAGCGCTGGAAGTACAAATCCATGCCTTTGCGGAAACCGGCTCGTCCCACCAGAGTCTGCATCATGCGCACCACCTCGGCGCCCTTTTCGTAGACGGTGGCGGTGTAAAAATTGTCGATGGCCTGGTATTGCTCGGGGCGCACCGGGTGCGCCATCGGACCGGCGTCTTCGGAAAACTGCGCGGTGCGCAGCACCCGCACGTCTTCGATACGCTTGACCGCACGGGCGGATTCGCCGCCCGAAGCGGCGGCCAGATCCTGGCTGAATTCCTGATCGCGGAAGACGGTGAGGCCTTCCTTGAGGCTGAGCTGAAACCAGTCGCGGCAGGTGATGCGGTCACCCGTCCAGTTGTGGAAGTACTCGTGGCCGACCACGCTCTCAATACCGTCATAGTCGGCATCGGTGGCGGTAGCCGGATTGGCCAGCACATACTTGGTGTTGAAAATGTTGAGGCCCTTGTTTTCCATGGCCCCCATGTTGAAGTCGCTCACCGCCACGATCATGAAACGGTCCAGATCGAGGCTCAGGCCGAAGCGCTGTTCGTCCCACGCGATAGCCTTGATCAGTGACTCCATCGCGTGCTCGGTCTTGTCCAGATCGCCCGCGCGCACATAGACCTGCAGCAGATGCGTCTTGCCCGACGCGGCACGCACGGTCTGTTCGCGGCACACCAGATTGCCGCCAACCAGGGCGAACAGGTAGCAGGGCTTGGGAAACGGATCGTCCCACACCGCTTCATGGCGGCCGCCGTCCAGGTCGGTCTGCGACACCAGATTGCCGTTGGACAGCAGCACCGGGTACTGCGATTTGTCGGCCCGCAGGGTGACGTGAAAGCGGCTCATCACGTCCGGGCGGTCGGGCCAGTAGGTGATGCGGCGAAAACCCTCGGCCTCGCACTGGGTGAAGAACGCGCCGCCCGACATGTAGAGCCCTGCCAACTGGGTGTTGGCCTGGGGGACGTTGAGGGTTTCGATTTCCAGCGTGAAGGTCTCGGGCAGTTTGTCGAGCACCAAGGTGTTGCCATCCTGGCGGAAGGCGACGAATTCGCCGTTTACCTTGAGGGTCAGCAAGGTGATGTCTTCGCCGTCGAGCACCAACGGCGCGGACTCGGCTGCGCCTTCAAGTCGACGCACCGCCATGCGGCTGTGCACGCGGGTCTTGGCGGGGTCGAGATCGAAGCGCAAATGTACGCTGTCGATGGCGTAGGACGGCGGGGTGTACTCCGCCAGGCGGGTGATGCGGGCAGGCGTGTCGGGTTTGGCAGTCATAGCAGTGCGGAGTTCAGCGGGGCAATGGGGATCAGTGGGGCTCAGGTTGAGGTTCAAAGGCCGGACTTCAGGCTGGCGGTGATGAATTCGTCGAGATCGCCGTCGAGCACTTTCTGGGTGTTGGAAATTTCGACGTTGGTGCGCAGGTCTTTGATGCGGCTCTGATCGAGCACATAGCTGCGGATCTGGTGGCCCCAGCCCACGTCGCTCTTGGTCGATTCCAGCGTCTGCTGCTCGGCCATGCGCTTGCGCAACTCGTGCTCGTACAGACGCGAGCGCAGCATCTGCCACGCTTCGGCGCGGTTTTTATGTTGTGATCGATCGTTCTGGCACTGCACCACGATGCCGGTGGGAATGTGCGTCAGGCGCACCGCTGAGTCGGTCTTGTTGATGTGCTGACCGCCGGCGCCGCTGGCGCGAAAGGTGTCGGTGCGCACGTCCGCAGGGTTGATGTCGATCTCGATCGAGTCGTCCACCTCGGGATAGACGAACACGCTGGCGAAGCTGGTGTGGCGTCCGCCGGACGAGTCAAACGGGCTCTTGCGCACCAGGCGATGCACCCCGGTTTCGGTGCGCAACTGGCCGTAGGCGTAGTCGCCCTCGACCTTGATCGTGGCGCTGCGGATGCCCGCGACGTCGCCCTCGGTCTCTTCCATCACCTCGGTCTTGAAGCCCTTGCGCTCGCAGTAGCGCAGGTACTGCCGTAGCAGCATGCTGGCCCAGTCGCAGGCCTCGGTGCCTCCGGCGCCGGCCTGAATGTCGATGAAGCAATTGCTGGGGTCGAGCGGGTTGGAGAACATGCGGCGGAACTCCAGCGCCTCGACCTCGGCGGCGGACTTCTCGACATCGGCCTCGATGGCTTCGCAGGTGGCGTCATCGCCTTCCTCGCGCGACATCTCGAACAGCTCGCTGTGATCGGCCAGCGCCGTGGTCAGGCTCTCCAGCCCGAGCACCACGGTTTCGAGCGACTTGCGCTCGCGGCCCAACTCTTGCGCGCGTTTGGGGTCGTTCCAGACCTGCGGGTCTTCGAGCGCCCCTGCAACTTCCATCAGCCGCGACGCCTTGGCATCGAAGTCAAAGATACCCCCTTAGCGCTTGAACGCGCTGCTGGAGGTCGGTAATTCGGTTGGAGATGGCGTTGAGGCGTTCTGCGTCCATGATGCTCTTGAGATGACAAAGGGCGCTATTTTCGCACCCCTTGCCTCTGCCTTGCACTTTGGTCGTTGGCTCAAACCGGTTTGAAGAATTCCTTGGCCTTGTCGAACCACGACTTGGCTTGCGGAGAGTGGCGATCGCCGCCCCTTTTCAGCGACTCGTCGAGCTCGCGCAGCAGACGCTTCTGCTCCTCATTAAGCTTGATCGGCGTCTCCACCGTGATGTGGCAATACAGGTCGCCGGGATAGCTCGAACGCAGGCCTTTGATGCCTTTGCCGCGCAGGCGGAAGGTCTTGCCCGCCTGCGTGCCTTCGGGGAGGTCGATCTCCGCCTTGCCGCCCAGCGTGGGCACATCGATACCGCCGCCCAGAGCCGCCTTCGCCATGCTCACCGGAACGTGACAGTGCAGGTCGTCGCCATCGCGCTCGAACACCGGGTGTTGCTTGATGTGGATTTCCACATACAGGTCTCCGGGCGGCCCGCCGTTGACGCCGGGTTCGCCGTTGCCCGTGGAGCGGATGCGCATGCCCGAATCGATGCCCGCGGGAATCTGCACTTCCAGGGTCTTCTGCTTCTGGATGCGGCCACGGCCATGACAGGCCGGGCAGGGCTCGGGAATGAGCTTGCCCGTGCCGTGGCAGGTCGGACAGGTCTGCTGCATGGCGAACGGTCCCATGCGCTGCGCCACCTGGCCGCTGCCATGGCAGGTCGTGCAGGTGATGGGCTTGGTGCCGGGTTTGGCGCCGCTGCCGTGGCAAGTGCTGCATTCTTCCCAGCCGGGGATGCGCAGGCTTTTGTTCACGCCGTTTGCGGCATCTTCGAGGCTGATTTCCAGTGAATAGCTCAGATCGTTGCCGCGGTAAACCTGCGGCCCGCCGCTGCGGCGCCCGCCGCCGAAAATCTCGTCGAAAATGCTGCCAAAGTCGCCAAATCCCCCCGCCCCGCCTCCGAATCCGCCGAAGCCGCCCGCCGAGGGATCAACCCCGGCATGGCCATATTGGTCATAGGCGGCGCGCTTCTGGGTGTCGCACAGGCACTCGTAGGCTTCCTTGACGATTTTGAACTGCTCTTCAGAGTCTTTGTTGCCCTGATTACGGTCGGGGTGGTGCTTCATGGCCAGCTTGCGGTAGGCCTTCTTGATCTCGTCTTCCGAGGCGTTTTTGCTCACGCCCAAGACTTCGTAGTAGTCACGTTTTGCCACGGGTTCTGCCTTGCGAATCGGTTCAATAACAATGGACAAACGGGAGGGCCGCGCGTTTAGCGGCCCTCCCGTCGGGAGACTTCAAGTCTGAAGACGATCAGGCCTTGCCGTCCTTTACTTCCTTGAACTCGGCATCGACCACGGTGTCGTCGCCTGCAGCCTGGCCTCCACCGCTACCGGATGAGGCGCCACCGGCCGCGCCGGGTTCAGCGGCTTGGCTGGCGTACATCTTTTCGCCCAGTTTCTGGCTGGCGGCGAGCAGGGCGCTGGTCTTGGCCTCGATCTCGGCCTTGTCTTCCGACTTGATCGCCTCTTCCGCTTCCTTCAAGGAAGTTTCGATGGCCGATTTTTCGCCTGCGTCCAGTTTGTCGCCATACTCCGAGAGCGATTTGCGCACACTGTGCACCGCAGCGTCTGCTTGGTTACGGGCATCGACCAGTTCGCGCTTCTTGTGGTCTTCTTCCGCATTCATTTCGGCATCGCGCACCATGCGCTGCACTTCTTCTTCACTCAAGCCGGAATTGGCCTTGATGGTGATCTTGTTCTCCTTGCCGGTGCCCTTGTCCTTGGCGCTGACGTGCAGAATGCCGTTGGCGTCGATGTCGAAGGTCACCTCGATCTGCGGCACGCCGCGGGGAGCGGGCGGAATGCCTTCGAGGTTGAACTCGCCCAGCAGTTTGTTGCCCGCTGCCATTTCGCGCTCGCCCTGGAACACCTTGATGGTCACCGCAGGCTGGTTGTCATCCGCGGTGGAATAGACCTGCGCATGCTTGGTCGGCACCGTGGTGTTTTTGGTGATCATCTTGGTCATCACGCCGCCCATAGTCTCGATGCCCAGAGACAGCGGGGTGACGTCGAGCAGCAGCACGTCCTTGCGGTCGCCTGCCAGCACCGAACCCTGAATGGCCGCGCCTACGGCCACGGCCTCGTCGGGGTTCACGTCCTTGCGGGGCTCCTTGCCGAAGAACTCTTTCACCTTGTCCTGCACCTTGGGCATGCGGGTCATGCCACCGACCAGAATGACGTCGTCGATGTCGCCCACCTTCACACCGGCATCGGTGATGGCCGTGCGGCAGGGCGCGATGGTGCGCTCGATCAGCTCTTCAACCAGCGACTCCAGCTTGGCGCGGGTGAGTTTGAGGTTCAGGTGCTTCGGACCGGAGGCATCGGCCGTGACGTAGGGCAGGTTGATCTCGGTCTGGGTGGAGCTGGAGAGTTCGATCTTGGCCTTTTCGGCCGCGTCTTTCAGGCGCTGCAGCGCGAGCACGTCGGCCTTCAGATCGACGCCTTGTTCCTTCTTGAACTCGGCGATGATGTAGTCGATGATGCGTTGGTCGAAGTCTTCACCGCCCAGGAAAGTGTCACCGTTGGTGGAGAGCACCTCGAACTGCTTTTCGCCGTCCACGTCGGCAATCTCGATGATTGACACGTCAAAGGTGCCGCCACCCAGGTCGTAGACCGCGATCTTGCGGTCGCCCTTGCCGTGCTTGTCCAGACCGAAGGCCAGGGCTGCTGCGGTGGGCTCGTTGATGATGCGCTTGACTTCCAGACCAGCGATCCGCCCGGCATCCTTGGTGGCCTGGCGCTGACTGTCGTTGAAGTAGGCCGGCACGGTGATCACCGCCTCGGTGACTTCTTCACCCAGATAGTCTTCCGCCGTCTTTTTCATCTTGCGCAGCACTTCGGCGCTGATCTGCGGCGGCGCGAGCTTTTTGCCGCGCACTTCCACCCAGGCGTCGCCGTTGTCGGCCTTGACGATGCTGTAGGGCATCAGGTCGATGTCTTTCTGCACTTCCTTTTCGCCGAACTTGCGGCCGATCAGGCGCTTGACGGCGTAAAGCGTGTTTTTGGGATTGGT
>NZ_MEGQ01000069.1:0-10999 GCF_001725585.1 Thiomonas sp. SCN 64-16
AGGGTCTTCCTGTGCGGCTTCACACTGTTCACGCTGGCATCGGCTGCCTGTAGCGTCGCCATCAACTTGCCGATGCTGGTCGTTGCCCGGCTGGTCGAAGGTCTTGGAGCGTCGCTGCTGGTTCCCAATTCGCTAGCCATACTCAAGCGCGCCTTTCCGGACAAGCTGCAGCGCAGCCGCGCCGTGGGCTGGTGGGGTGCTATCGGCGGCATATCCCTGGCAGCCGGGCCGGTGCTGGGTGGCTTGCTGGTCACGCATTGGGGTTGGCGCAGCATCTTTCTCATCAATCTTCCGATCGGACTTGTGGGTGGCTACCTCACGCTTCAGTACGTCGCTGCCGACGGCTCGCGCCACCCGCGCCACCATGACGATGGCCTGGATTGGCCTGGACAGCTCGTTGCTATCCTTTCATTAGCTGCATTCACGGCTGCGCTCACGGAAGCGGGACAGCTGGGTTGGGGTAGTGTCTGGGTACAGGGCGGTTTGTTGCTCGCGGTAGTTGCTGCCGCGGGATTCATCTGGATTGAATCGCGTAGCCGTTCGCCGATGCTGCCGCTTGGGCTATTTCGTGTGTCCGCCTTCACAATCGCGACGATCTCGGGTGTCATCGTTAATTTTTCCTACTACGGGCTGATCTTCATTTTCAGCCTGTTCTTCCAGATCGAGCAACAGCTTTCACCGCAGCAGACTGGAATGGCATTTCTGCCCATGACGATTGTGCTGATGGGGGTCAACGTACTTGCCGGACGCCTCATTAGCCGGATGGGCGCGAAGCGGCTAATGGTTCTGGGCTTGCTCATTGCTGCATCGGGATACCTGTTGCTTCTACCTGTTCGCGTCGATGGAGCCTATGGTTGGCTGGTGGTGCCGATGCTCATAGCGTCCAGCGGCATTGCCTTGATGGTCCCGACTATGACCAACGTCACGCTATCTTCGGTGGATGATTCGCGAGCGGGTATCGCATCGGGTGTCCTCAATTCCGCACGCCAAGTGGGCGGACTCCTCGGTGTTGCTGTTTTTGGCTATCTGGTACGCAATACCGGACAGCGGGCTTTTATGCAGGGTATGCATTGGTCGCTCGGCATGGCAGTCATACTGCTGTTGGCGGGAAGCGCCATGTGCTGGCTAAGGTTTGGCACAGATACAGAGAAGCAATTGAGCTGAAAATGAGGCTAATCGGGCATGGAGCTTCGCCACCTCCGACAGCCCATGCACCCGCGCCGTTAACGGTTCCCACGCGCCCACTTGCGTTCGAGAAAACGCTGCACTTCCGCACGATCGGCCGGAAATTCAGCGCGATTGCGCCAGCGCGTGTCTTCCGTGTACTTGGGAGTTCATGTTCACCCGCTCGATGTTCGCCACCGCGGACTTGGCTGAGCAGGGTCGCCTGCTCGACGAGGTGGCACGGCTCGTGGATGCAGGCCAGCTCAAAACCACGCTCAACACCCGCCTCGGCCCGATCGACGCCGTCACCCTCAAGCGCGCGCACGCGCTGGTGGAGACGGGCAGCAGCATCGGCAAGGTCGTGGTGGAGGGCTGGGAGTCGATCAGATCGAAGTGATGGAATCAAACGACCTGGCGTACTCCACCACCAAACCTAGCCCCGCAAACAGGGCACCGCACAGCACCACGGCCAGCCAGCCGCCCACGTCCCAGGCCAGACTGGCGATCAACGAACCGACGGCGCCGCCACCAAAATACGCGCTCATGTACACCGCATTGATGCGGCTGCGGGCTTCACCAGGCAAGGCGTGAATCGTGGCGAGATTGGCGATGTGCGCGCCTTGGCAGCCTGCATCGATGGCGAGGCAGCCGATGATCAGCCCCCAGACACCCTGCATGGCGAACGCTGCCGCCCCCCATGAAAGCAGCATCGTCACCAGTGCCGCCAGCCGCACCCGGCGCGCACCGCCCGGGCGATCGGACCAGCGCCCCGCGAATGCGGCGGAGGACGCCCCGGCGATGCCCAGCAAACCGAACGCGCCGACTACCGCCGGGCCATAGCCATAGGCCGGGCCTTGCAATACAGGGGTCAGCCCGACCCAGAACACGCTGAAACTGCCGAAGAACAGCGCGCCCGTCAACGCCGCGAAACGCAGTTCGCGATGCCGGACGAACTGACCCAGCGTCGAGGTCATCAGCGCGACATATCCCTGCGTTTCTTCCACCTGCGCGGGCAGCCGTGGCAGCACGCGCCACAGCATCATCCACGTCGCGGCGCTTGAGGCGGCACCGAAGGCGAACGCCCACCGCCAGTTCGCCCACTGTGCAATACCGCCTGCAATCACCCGTCCACCGAGAATGCCGATCATCAGTCCGCTCATCACAATGCCAATCGCTTTGCCGCGCGAAGGAGTCGGCGTGACATGCGCCACCAACGGAATGATCTGCTGAATGATCGAGGACAACAGCCCGACGGCCAACATCGCGAAGGCCAGCCAGAGCACGGAAGGTGCGGCAGCGGCGGCCAGCAAGGCCAAAGGCAGCAGCGCGCCCAGACCCAAAATGAGACGATGCCGGGCATGCCGGTCGCCCAAGGGACCCAGGAACAGCAAACCACCGGCGTATCCGATCTGCACCGCCGACGGCACCACGCCGACCTCCGCGATGCTTGCATGAAACGTCGCCGCGAACTGCTGCAACAAGGGCTGCGCGTAGTAAAGATTGGCGACCGTGACCGCACAGGCCAGGGCCATGAACAGGGCGAAGCGCTTCGACGGCCCGCTACTGGAGTCTGGGTCAGAAGCTGAAAGAGACGTGATCGCGGCTTCCTCAAGTTGCTGCATGAAAACTGCCCGGTCAGTGTTCGACCCTGAGGACGACGTTGCCGCGCACCCGTCGGCCGAGCAGCGTCTCGATCGCCACGGGCGTTTCCCGCCAATCCACGGTGAGCCCTACCTCGATGTGGAGGCGCTGTTGCGCCACCAAGCGGACAAGGGATTCGAGATCGACTCCGACAGGGCTAGGGTCGTCGAGGTAGTAGAACTTGCGCAGCGTGGCACTCATCCCGCCCTTCCAGTTGAAGAAGTCCAGGGTCGCGGGTGAGCGGCTGGCCTGACCGAACCAGACCAGACGGCCGTCTGCCACAAGGTGTTCCCACGCGGCAGCAAGCGCAGCGCCGCCGGTGGACTCCAGCGCAATATCGAAGAGTCCAGTTACTTCTTCGATCGAGGGAATTGTCTCGACAGCGCCGAGTTCTCGCAGTCGATGTCCACGTTCATCATTCGCTGCGATGGTGGTGACACGCGCCCCCTGCGCCGCCGCCAGTTGCACGAAGGCATGGCCGACGCCACCGGAGGCCCCGGTGAGCAACACTCGGCGCGCGGCCAGTGGGCCGGTCGCGCGCGTCAGGCGAAGCGCCGTCAGGCCTGCGAGCGGAATGGCTGCGGCCGTCACATCGTCAAGTCCATCGGGCAGAGCCACCACACGATCCGCCTTGACCGCCACCCACTCCGCCCACCCTGCTTGATCGGGATGCGCCACTACGCGCTGCCCAAGCTCGTAGCCCTGTACGTCGCTGCCGACCGCAGCGACGCGACCCGACACATCCTTCCCCGGCCGCCAACTTGGTGTCGGTGCTTCGAGGAGAAACGTTTCGCCGCGGTTGACCGAGTAGGCAGCGACGCGGATCAGCACCTCATCGGCAGCGAGTTCAGGTTTTGCTACCTCCGTGAGGCGGATGTGCGCGGTGGCGCCGGGGTCTGGGACCCAGGCTTTCATCATCTCGGTCATGGGGACCTCCAAGTCAGGTAAGTGATCGCGATTCATCGGAACGGTCTGCAAACGCCGCTCAGGATTTCCCACCCAATTGGGCGCGCTCGGCCAGCACCTCCTTCAAAGCCGCCATGCCGTTGAGCGCCGCGGGAAATCCGGCATACACGGCCATCTGGATCAGCACCTCGATCACTTCCTCGCGGCTGCAGCCGACGTTGAGCGCCCCATGCAGATGCACCTTGAGTTGCGGCTGCGCGGTGCCGAGCGCGGCGACGGTGGCGATCTCGCGCTCCTTCAAGCTGAGAACGCCCCTTGCATACACATCACCGAAGCCGAACTCAATGACGTAGCGCGCCAGATCGGGCGCGACCTCCTGCAGGGAGGTGATGACGCGCTCGCCGGCTACGCCGTCGATGGTCTTGAGCAGATTCCAGCCACGCTGGTAGCGTTCAGAGAATTCAGGCATGCCATGCACTCCGTTGTGAGATGACGGTCATTGTGGCGCTGCGCGCTATGCTCGTGAAGACAAAACGACGCAAGGTGGTTTTGCAATGATGGAAAACCTGAACTGGGATGATGTGCGCCTGTTGCTGCTGGTGGCGCGCACGCGCAGCCTGTCGGCGGCGGCGGTGCAGCTCGGCGTGAGTCCCTCCACGGTGGGGCGGCGCATCGCGCTGCTGGAACGTGCGCTGAGCGTGACGCTGTTCGTGCGCCACGCCAGCGGCTACAGACTGACGGAGGACGGCACCTCACTGCTGGAAGACGCCCGGCGCGTCGAAGATGCCATGGTGCAACTGCAAGGCCGGGCGGCGGATGCAGGCAGCACTCCCCGAGGGCATGTGCGCCTGGCGACCAACGAGGCGCTGGCGAATCTGCTGATCCTGCCGCGCTGGGCGGCGCTTGCGCCACGTTATCCGGATCTCGTGTTGGAACTGGTGACCGGGGCGGCGATCCAGGATCTGTATCGGCGCGACGCCGATCTGGCGCTGAGGCTGGTGCGGCCCGAGGTCGGCGGCCTCACCGTGCGCAAGCTGGGGGTGCAGGCGTATGCGGTGTACGCCGCCAAGGGGCTGGCGCCGCAGACCCGCAAGCCCGGCAAGGCGGGGCTCGGCAAACTGCCCTGGATCGGCTGGGATGCCTCCATCCAGCACCTGGTGCAGGCGCGCTGGCAGCGCGAGCAGTTTCCCGAAGCGCGCATCGCGCTGACGGCGAACAGCCTGTTCACCCAGCTGCACGCAGCGGAACAGGGCCTGGGGCTGGCCGTGCTCCCGTGCTACATCGCGGATACCCATCCGCAGCTCAGGCGCTGCCTATCGCCAACGCAATGCGTATCGCAGGACATCTGGCTGGTGATTCAGCAAGGCCTGCGCGACGCGCCGCGAGTGCGCGTCATCGCGGACATGATGGCGGCCGTGGTCAGTGACCACCGAAAAAACCTCGAAGGCCGTCCGACGTGAGTGGCCGGAGATTCAACGATGCCGTTCGCAAGCCGTCGTTCAGTCGTGAGATTCAGGCACTCCATTCGCCCTCAGTTCAACCCCCAATAACTCCGCCAGACGATCGATCGCATGCCATGGCGTTGGCATCACGGCAAAACTGCAAGCCAACATCAGATTGACAGGCAGGCCGAAGTCCTCGACCAGACCACCATCGGTCTTGTCGCGCACCCGGCCATCGGCATCACGCCAGACTCTGCGCAGCACGGCGGATCGTTCTCGGGTGTTCCAGTGGTCACCGATCCAGGCGGCCACGGGCTTGCCGATGGCCAAGGCGAAAGCCGCATCAAACACAGACCCGCTATCCGGTTCCACACCGCGGAACGGGCTGAGATTCGCCAGCACCCCGTCGCAATCGCGCAGCAGACGCAACCAAAGGTCAGATCACGGCGCAGTTGGGGTTGTGCAGACCATGCCTAGCGCGTCGCTCCCGAGCCGGCGTAGTACGCATTGCACCAGTCAATGAAGGCTCGGAGCACCGTCGAGACATGCCTTCTGCTCGGGTAGTACAAGTGAAAGCTCGGGATGAAGGGGCACCAATCGTCCAGGGAG
Organism: Thiomonas sp. SCN 64-16; assembly: GCF_001725585.1. Lineage (NCBI taxonomy): Bacteria > Pseudomonadati > Pseudomonadota > Betaproteobacteria > Burkholderiales > Thiomonas > Thiomonas sp. SCN 64-16. The sequence continues at coordinate 5,763 of NZ_MEGQ01000069.1, forward strand.
CGGACCAGTTGTCCGCTATCTAGAAGCGATTTGGCCGTTGATTCATGGACATAGGCGTAGCCGATGCCTCCGGCCGCCGCCTTCACCATCATGTCGTCGTCGTCGAGCACGAGCGGCCCTGCCACGCGAACTGCGATCTTCTCTCCGTCCTTTTCGAACTCCCAGGCGTAGTGCAAGCCGCTCGGGAAACGGCGCCCAATGCATGCGCGCTGTTTCAGATCTTCTGGGTGCCTAATGGGTCCTGTTTTGCTGACATAAGCGGGAGACGCCACCAGGACCAGGCGCTGAGCGGGGCCAATAGGTACTGCCACCATGTCGAGAGCGACACTCTCACCGAACCGAACACCGGCATCGAAGCCCGTTTGGACGATGTCGATGATTCCGTCGTCTGTTATGAGTTCGATTACGGTCTCGGGATGGTCTCGTAGGAAGCCGTCCATGATCGGCGCCAGGAGCACCCTTCCGGCTGGCCGGGGGACGTTAAGCCTCAAGGTGCCCTTGAGCGAGGAGCCGAAGGAATGGGCCTGATCGAGGGCTTCAGAGATTCCCGCGAGCATGGGCTCGATGCGAGACAGCAGCTGGGAGCCCGCGTCAGTGAGCACCACGCTTCTCGTTGTGCGGTTCAGCAATCGGACCCCTAAGCGCTCCTCCAAGCTGCGCATCGTGTGGCTCAGGCTGGATGCGGTCACGTTGCGTTCGTCCGCCGCCTTTCGAAAGCTACGAAGTCGGGCGATGGCGGCGAAGCAGGCAAGTTCGTTGAAGTCGGCGTGCATGGATTGATGAATCACCCTCACTGAGTCGTCAAGTGTATGCACATTGTCGCAGTGCACAAAACTGCCTAAATTGCGCTCATCGACAACAAACGGAGGTCGTCATGAATCAACGTCAGCTGGGAAACAGTGGGCTCACAGTCTCGGCGCTGGGCCTGGGCTGCATGGGCATGAGCTTCGCATACGGCGGCGCGCTGGATGATGACTCGATCCGCGCAGTTCACCGGGCTTTCGAGCTCGGCGTCACCTTCTTCGACACGGCAGAGGTCTACGGTCCATTCACGAACGAAGAGCTGCTCGGCAAGGCCATTAAAGGACTTCCTCGCGATCGCATCCAGATCGCGACCAAGTTCGGATTCAAGATCTTGCCGCATGGTAACGGGTTGGAGCGCATGGTCGGGGTCGACAGCCGGCCGAGCCACGTCCGCGAAGTGGTCGAGCAGTCCCTCAAGCGCCTGGACATCGATGCCATCGATTTGCTCTATCAGCACCGGGTAGATCCTGCGATCCCTATCGAAGACGTCGTTGGAGCCATGGCAGACCTTGTAGCCGCGGGCAAGGTACGTCATCTCGGACTGTGCGAGGTATCGACTGCCACCCTCCGCGCCGCCCATGCTGTTCATCCGATCTCGGCCGTTCAGAGCGAGTACTCCCTCTGGAGCCGGGAGCCCGAGCGCGGTGTCCTTGGGGTCTGCCGGCAGCTCGGAATCGGCTTCGTCCCGTACAGCCCGCTCGGACGAGGTTTCCTCACGGGCAAGCTGACGTCCGCTGATCAGTTGGCCGCGTCGGATTTCCGCAAGTCTCTCCCGCGGTTCCAGGCGGAGGCGCTCGCTCGGAATCTGCGTGTCTTCGAACTGTTCGGCGAGGTGGCCAGGGCTAAGGGGTGCACTCCCGCACAACTCGCGTTGGCGTGGCTCTTGGCTCAAGGCGACTTCATCGTGCCGATACCGGGCGCCAGAACGCTCGAGCACATAGAAGACAACGCGGGAGCCGCCGCTCTGCAACTGTCCGCCTCCGAGATCCGCGCGGTCGAGTCCGCACTGGATCTGCAGGCGATCAGCGGTGCTCGCTACAACGAAGGAGACCTCGCGCTGGTCGAGGGCTGAGCCCCCCCACGAACGTCCGATTCGATTTGATCCAACTTCAGGAGAGGTCGTGAGCAAAGAATCATCGAGCAAGAACAGAATGCCGATTGCCATCTGGGCCCTCGCGGCCGGCGCATTCGGCATCGGGACGACAGAGTTCGTCGTCATGGGGCTCCTCCAAGAGGTCGCGCGAGACTTTGGGATTTCCATCAGCACGGCAGGCTACACGTCGTAGATCAAACCTTGTCCCCTTGAGCTGACGACCATGAGTCCGATGTCCCTCTGCCCCACGCCTACTCCACCTCCTCACCGAGCGCCATCACCGCGCCCAGGTTCGCGACCGCCGAAATGCAGGCATCCCGATGCGGCAGATGGCCCCAGCGCAAAGAGACCAGCGCCGCACGGGCTGGGTGCAGCGCGACCGCGCTTTGGCCGTTGTTGCGCATGGCATCCTGCGCCTTGTCGAGGCAGCGGATCGCCGCCTCGATGTCAGCAGGACTAGGGTGCAGGCCGATGCGCGCGAACGCAATGAGCTGTTGCGGGCATTCAAGCCATTCCTTGAGCATGGTGTGGCCTCCTGTTCAATCTGCGACGCGCTGGTTGCGCGCGGCCCTGCGACGACGCTTGATTTCCCAGGCCAGCCGCTTGTAAACGGCCCACAAGAGCTTGGCCGTCGCCCACAGCAGAGGAGACAGAAAAAGCAGCTTGATTCCGAGCGGTGCGCGCATGAACAGGTCCGCGAACCACACGAGGGCCAAGAGGGCGACGATGAACGTCATGCCGACGTATTGCATGTCGAATACTCCTTCATCAGAAATCGCCCTGGCTGGCCTTGCACCAAGCATTTTCTGCACCGTTCTGCTTCGGATGGGCAAGCAACCAGGCCTCATCGTGGCTCCTGGCAGCGCTGGGTCCCGCGGCAGTTGAAGGGCCGGTGGATGAGGACACATCGCGGTAGCGTGTCACTGCCGTACCTCCGCGGTCGAACGCCCCGCCACTGGCAACGGCATAGCGCCCTGAGCAATCCGCTCCGCACGAGTGAGCAGGCCCTGCGCGTAACCGCGTCGGTAGGCTTCGCGCCGCCAGAGCGCCGGATTCGGGTCGCGCCCGGCGAACCCATCGCGGTCACCGACAAAGGCATCGTTCACGGGGTAGCGTTTGAACATCATGACGCGCGCCCCGACGGATCGTCCAGCACAGGCCATTCCAGCCCGCCTGTCGCAGTCGCAGCAGCAGCGGCTGCTTCGGCAGGCTTGTCCTTCTCCCGTCGGGTCAGCAACAGCAACTCATCGGCAACGACCTCGGTTGTATGCCGTTCCGTCCCATCTTTGTCGGCCCATTTGCGCGTGCGCAACTGGCCCTCGACATAAGCCTGTGTGCCTTTGGACAAAAAGTCCGCCGCAATCTCGGCCAGTCGCCCGAATAGCACGACGCGCGACCATTCGGTGTCTTCACGTCGCTCGCCGCCCTTGTCTTTCCAGGTGCGTGAGGTCGCAAGCGCGAGCGTGGCGACGGCCACGCCGTCTGCGGTATAACGCACCTCGGGGTCGCGGCCGAGGTGACCGATCAGTTGCACCTTGTTGAGAGAGGCCATGCTTCACTCCATCGAGGGGATGGAACGAATAGTACGTAATGCCTAACATCCAGTAAATAGGTATTCCCTATTGTTTTACAGATTGAACCAGGGCGCTCACTGGGCCGCCGACGCTCAGATTGGCTTGCCGAGCCATGCCCAGATCACGCGGCCGTGAACGTGCAAGCTGGACGTTTCTTCGGGAGAGATCTCCCAGCCCTTGTAGAGACCATTGTCCGAGTTGACGGACAGGGACTTCGGCATGCGCTGGATGCGTTTGATAAAGGTTTCGTCGCCGAAGGTGAAGAGGTAGACGCCGTCACGATCGATGGTTTCCACCGATCGATCAATGACGACGATGTCGCCGTCATTGATCGTGGGCTCCATCGAGTCGCCTGCGACCGTGACCAGTGCAAGCGAAGCCAGCGCCACGCCTGAGTTGCGCAGGATGCGGGCCACGATGTCTTGACAGACCTGCACAGCGCCGACGCGCAACTGGGCTTCCAGGTAGCGCCCCGGTCCCGCGGCCGCCTTCAGGTCGTACTGAGGCAGGGTGACCATCCCATCGACGATGCGCAGGGAGGGGTTGTATCCCCACTCTTCGCGCACCCCCCAGTGTTCCGGCCCGACGACGTCTGAGAAATATTGAAACAGGGCGCCGAGGCGAGACTTGGCCACGCGACCATGGTGGATCCAGTCCTGTACAGACGGCGGCTTGATCTCCATGGCGCGCGCCAGGGTGACCTTCGACACGCCCTTTTTCAGTCGCGCCGCCTCAATCGCAGCACCTAGTTCTTTGCCTGTAAGCATTGCCTTATTTGAACGCAAAGCGAAAAATAAGGCAATGCACTTTCATAAAATAATGCAATACCTTATACTGACCTGATGAGAACCAACACCCGCCTGTCCGAAGCGACCTCAGCCCATGGCGGTCTGTCCGCTTGTGCACGCATGATCGGCGTGAGGCCCCCCACCCTGCATCAATGGATCAAGGGGCTGCGTCCGGTACCCCCGCGGCGATGCTATGCAATCGAGTCCGCGCTGGCGGTTCGCCGTTGGGATCTCCGACCCAACGACTGGCATCTGATCTGGCCGGAACTGGTGCGCGCACCGGGTGCGCCGGCCGTGACCGAATCCACGCCCGGCGCCGGGCCACCGCGAGAGGACAGCCGTGAATGAACCCCTGAGACTACTCGTGACTGCGGAGGAAGCGGCCCGCATGCTTTCGATGGGCCGATCGACCTTCTGGCGTAACGTCAGCGCAGGGGTCTTGCCGCAGCCCGTGCGCATCGGCGGCCTCACCCGCTGGCGGGTCGCCGATCTGGTGCAGGTGGTGGATCCGGGGGCACAAACGATGGCGGAGCAGGGGAGGGCGGCATGACGCAGGTCTCTCCCAGCCGTGACATCAGCCCCGCCCCTCTCACCCCACCCACCTGCGACCTGCGCGCCATGCCTCACATGCCGCTGGACGTGACGCGAGTGCTCAACTCCGACTTCATCGCCCAGACCGACTGCCCCGCCTTCAAGGTCGGCATGACGCTGATGATGACGAGCTGGCAGCAGGTGCCCGCGGCCAGTCTGCCCTCGGACGACAAATCCTTGGCCTGGCTGGCCCACGTCACCCCGCAGCGCTGGCGCAAGATCAAAGAGCAGGCGCTGCGCGGATGGATGTTGTGCAGCGACGGCCGTCTGTATCACCCCGTCATCGCCGAGTTCGCACTGGACGCCTTTGACAAAGTGCGAGACCGGCTCGACGACAGCGCCCCAGCCCGGCGCATCAGCAGCAGCGCCGAGCGCATGCGCCGCCTG
>NZ_MEGQ01000070.1:0-22054 GCF_001725585.1 Thiomonas sp. SCN 64-16
AAGTGCTGATTCCCGCGCCGGATTACCCGCTCTACACCGCGTCGGTCGCACTTTCGGGCGGCAAGCCGGTGCACTACATCTGCGACGAGCAGTCGGACTGGTATCCGGACATTGCCGATATCCGCAGCAAGATCACGCCCAACACCCGGGCCATCGTGGTGATCAACCCCAACAACCCGACCGGTGCGCTGTACCCGCGCGAGTTGCTCGAAGAGATCGTGCAAGTGGCGCGTGAGCACGAACTCATCGTGTTCGCCGACGAGATTTACGACAAGACGCTGTACGACGGCAACACCCACACCAGCATCGCCTCGCTGGCCGACGATGTGCTGTTCATCACCTTCAACGGCCTGTCGAAAAACTACCGCTCCTGCGGCTACCGCTCGGGCTGGATGGTGGTGTCGGGCAACAAACGGTGTGCGCGCGACTACATCGAGGGCCTGACCATGCTGGCCTCGATGCGCCTGTGCGCCAATACGCCGGGGCAGTTGGCGATTCAGACCGCGCTGGGCGGTTATCAGAGCATCAAGGATCTGGTCGCGCCGCAGGGGCGCCTGACCAAGCAGCACGATCTGGCTTACGACCTGCTCACGCAGATTCCGGGTGTCAGCGTGGTGAAACCGAAGGCGGCGCTGTATATGTTCCCGCGGCTCGATCCCGAGATTTACCCCATCGCCGACGATCAACAGTTTGCCTACGACCTGCTGGCGCAGGAAAAAGTGTTGATCGTGCAAGGTACCGGCTTCAACTGGCCGCAGCCCGACCATTTCCGGCTCGTTTTTCTGCCCAATGCCGACGATCTGACGGAAGCCATCGGCCGCATCGCGCGCTTTCTTGAAACGCTCCGCAAGCGCAGCCGCGCGGCGGCCTGACTGCCTGACTTCCACTCCCGTTCTCTATGAAACCTTTACAGATTGCCCTTCTCGGCGCGGGCACCGTTGCCAGCGGCGTGGTCAAGGTGCTGGCGCGCAACCAGGAAGAGCTGCAGCGCCGCGCCGGACGTGGCATTGCCCTCGCCGCGATTGCCGCGCGCAACCCCGACAAGGCGCGCGCCGCTTTAGGGGACGCTCTGCCCATCACCACGGATTTCATGGCGTTGGCGACCCGGCCCGACATCGACATCGTGGTCGAACTCATGGGGGGCATCAGCCCGGCGCGCGAGTTGGTGCTGGCGGCCATCGCTGCGGGCAAGCATGTGGTCACCGCGAACAAGGCCTTGCTGGCCATGCACGGCAACGAAATCTTCGCCGCGGCACAGGCCAAGGGCGTGATCGTGGCCTTCGAGGCGGCTGTGGCCGGCGGAATTCCCATCATCAAGGCGGTGCGCGAAGGGCTGGCGGGTAACCGCATCGAATGGATCGCGGGCATCATCAACGGCACCACCAATTTCATCCTGTCCGAGATGCGCGACAAGGGGCTGGATTTCGCCACCGTGCTCAAACAGGCGCAGGCGCTGGGCTATGCCGAGGCCGATCCGACCTTCGACATCGAGGGCGTGGACGCGGCGCACAAGGCCACCATCCTCTGCGCCATCGCCTTCGGCGTGCCGGTGCAATTCGACAAGGCCTATGTCGAGGGCATCACAGCGCTGCAGGCGGCCGACATCCGTTACGCCGAGCAACTCGGCTATCGCATCAAGCTGCTGGGCATCACCAAAAACACCGGTGAGGGCATCGAGTTGCGCGTGCATCCCACCCTGATTCCAGCCACACGTCTGATCGCCAATGTCGAAGGCGCGATGAATGCGGTGGTGGTGCAGGGCGACGCGGTGGGCCCGACGCTGTATTACGGCAAGGGCGCGGGCTCTGAGCCCACGGCCTCTGCCGTCATCGCCGACCTGGTGGACGTGACCCGGCTGCACACCGCCGATCCCGAGCACCGCGTACCGCATCTGGCCTTCCAGCCCGATGCGATGAGCGATTCTCCCATCCTGCCGATGGATCGGGTGGTGACCGCCTACTACCTGCGCCTGCGCGTGGCCGATCAGACCGGGGTGCTGGCTGACCTCACGCGCATCCTGGCGGACGAAGGCATTTCCATCGACGGCCTCATTCAGCGCGAGGCCGGGGAGGGCGAGCATCAGACCGACCTCATCATCCTCACGCATGACACCGTCGAGTCGCGCATGAACACCGCCATCGGCCGCATGCAGACCCTGCCCAGCGTGCACGCGCCCATCGTCCGCATTCGTAAAGAGGAGTTGCGCTGATGCGTTATCTGAGCACCCGCGGCGAGTCCGCGACCCGAGGTTTTTCCGACATCCTGCTCGAAGGGTTGGCGCCCGATGGCGGGCTCTATCTGCCCGAACGCTATCCGCAGATCGATAGCGCCACGCTGGTGCAATGGCGCGGTCTGTCTTACGCCGATCTGGCTTTTGAGATTCTGTCGCGTTTCATCACCGACTTGCCGGCGGACGATCTGCGTGCGCTGATCGCCAAGACCTACACGCCCGAGGTGTTCGGCGGCCATGCCGAGATCGTGCCGCTCAAACCGCTGAAAGGCGATCCGGGTATGGCGCTGCTGGGCTTGTCCGAAGGGCCCACGCTGGCGTTCAAGGACATGGCCATGCAGTTGCTCGGTAATCTGTTCGAGTACGCGCTGGCCCGCCAGCACAGCGAACTCAATATTTTCGGCGCGACCTCGGGCGATACCGGCAGCGCGGCCGAATATGCCATGCGCGGCAAGCGCGGTATTCGCGTGTTCATGCTCTCGCCCTTCGGCAAGATGAGCGCGTTCCAGACCGCGCAGATGTATTCGCTGGCCGACGCCAACATCCACAACATCGCGGTGCAAGGCGTGTTCGACGATGCGCAGGACATGGTCAAGGCCGTGTCCAACGACCTCGACTTCAAGCGCCGCTGGCGCATCGGCACGGTCAACTCCATCAACTGGGCGCGGCTTGCGGCGCAGATCGTCTATTACTTCGCCGGTTACTTCCAGGTCACGCGCAGCAACGACGAGCAGGTGAGCTTCACCGTCCCGTCGGGCAACTTCGGCAACATCTGCGCCGGGCATGTAGCGCGCATGATGGGTCTGCCGATCCGCAAGCTGGTGCTGGCCACCAACGAAAACAACGTGCTCGACGAGTTCTTCCGCACCGGCGTCTATCGTCCGCGCAAATCGGCGGAAACACATCACACCTCCAGCCCGTCGATGGATATCTCCAAGGCGTCGAACTTCGAGCGCTTCATCTTCGATCTGCTCGGGCGAGATGCCTCGCGCGTGCACGCGCTGTTCGCGGGCGAACTGCCGAGCAAGGGCTTTTTCGACCTCTCGGCCGACCCGGCGTTTGCCAGGATTGCGGCCGACTACGGCTTCGCCTCGGGCAGCAGCACTCATGCCGACCGGCTCGTCACCATCCGCAGCGTGTGGCAGGGCAGCGAACGGCTGATCGACACCCATACCGCCGACGGCGTGAAGGTGGCGCGCGAGCACCTGGAGCCGGGCGTGCCCATGCTGGTGCTCGAAACGGCGCTGGCCGCCAAGTTCCCCGAAACGATTCAGGAAGCCGTGGGCACCTGCCCGCAGCGCCCGGCCGGACTCGAAGACCTCGAACGCCGCCCGCAGCGTTTTGCCGTCATGCCGGTCGAGGTGGAGGCGGTGAAGTCCTACATTGCAATGCACTGCGGCGCGGGGTTGGCGGGCTCCTGATGAAGGTCGTCGGATTTGCCGGATTTTCCGGCAGCGGCAAGACCACCTTGGTCGAGGCGCTGGTCAAGCGGTTCGTGCAGCAGGGGTTGCGGGTGTCGGTGCTCAAACACGCGCATCACCGCTTCGAGTTCGATCATCCGGGCAAAGACACCTGGCGGCACCGCGAGGCCGGCGCGTTTGAGGTGCTGGCCGCATCCGACCGCCTGATCACGCTGCAGCGCCGTCTGCCAGAGCCGCGAGAGCTTGGGGCGCCCGAGCTTTTGCCCATGCTTGATCCAGCCGCTGACTGGGTGTTTGTCGAAGGCTTCAAGCAGGCCCGGCTCCCCAAGGTTGAAGTGTGGCGCGCCAGCACCGGGCGCCCTCTGTGCTACCCCGAGGATGCGCAGGTTCTCGCCATCGCCACCGACTCGCCGCAGCAACTCCCGCAGCCTGCCCCTGCCGCCGTCCTCGACATCAACGACCCGGCTGCCGTGGCCGACTGGTTGACGGACAATGCCCCCAAATTCGAGTACCTGCCATGACTGCACCAGCTTCGCCCCTGATCGATCCCGATGTCGCTTTGCAGCGTCTGCTGGCCGCTGCGAGCGCAATCAGCGAGACCGAGACGCTGCCGCTCTCATCCGCTCTTGGTCGGGTGTTGGCGCAAGAGGTGCGTTCCACCATCGACGTGCCCCCCGCTGACAACACCGCGATGGACGGCTACGCCTTGCGCAGCGGCGATGTGTCTGCCGCGGGCATCTGCCTGCCGGTGAGCCAGCGCATTCCGGCCGGTGCCGTGCCGCAGCCCCTGCAGCCGGGAACGGCGGCGCGTATTTTTACCGGCGGGCTCATTCCACCGGGCGCAGACGCCGTGGTGATGCAGGAGCAATGCGCCGCCGAGGGCGATGCGGTGCGCATCAACGCGCCGCCCAAGGCCGGTGATTGGGTGCGGCGGCGCGGCTTGGATGTGGCGGCTGGCAATGTGGTGCTCGCAGCCGGGCAACGGCTGCGGCCGCAGGATCTCGGGCTGGCCGCTTCCGTGGGAGTGGCCTCGCTGCGAGTGCGTCGCAAGCCGCGCGTGGCGATGCTGTTCACCGGCGACGAACTCGCCATGCCCGGCGAGCCGCTGCGCCCCGGCGCCATCTACAACTCCAACCGCTTTGTCATCCGCGCGCTGCTGGAAACTGCGGGATGCGAGGTGACCGATTTCGGCATCGTGCCCGATCAGCTCGAGGCCACCCGCGCCGTGCTGCGCCAAGCCGCGCTGGGCCACGACCTCGTGGTGTCCACCGGGGGCATGTCGGTGGGCGAGGAAGACCACGTCAAACCCGCGGTGCAGGCCGAAGGCGCGCTCGATCTGTGGCAGATCGCCATGAAGCCTGGCAAGCCGCTGGCCTTCGGCCATCTGCGCCGTGGCGAAAATCAGGGCGAAGAACAGGGCGAAGCCGCCTTCATCGGCCTGCCCGGCAATCCGGTTTCGAGCTTCGTGACCTTTCTACTTTTTGTGCGGCCCTTTTTGCTCGCTTTGCAGGGCGCAGGGCAAACCGCCGTGCGGACGCTGCCGGTGCGCGCCGCGTTCGATTGGCCCAAGCCCGACAGGCGCCGCGAATATCTGCGCGTTCGGCTCAACGCGCAAGGCGAGGCCGAGCTGTTTGCCTCGCAGAATTCCGCGGTGCTCACCTCGACCGTCTGGGCCGACGGCCTGGTGGACAACCCGCCGCAGCAGCCCATCGTCCGTGGCGATGTGCTGCGCTACCTTCCGTTCTCCATCTTGTTGCAGGGCTGACCCATGCTCGTCCAGATTCGGTATTTCGCCAGCGTGCGCGAAATCGTCGGTGTGTCACAAGAAACGCACGACCTGCCCGAAGCGGTGCTCACCGTGGGGCAGGCGCGCGACTGGCTGCGGGCGCAGGGCGGGCGCTACGCACTGGCCTTGGCAGCTGAAAAACCGCTGCGCATGGCGTGCAATCAGCTCATGTGCGACGGCGACACAGCGCTGCAGCCCGGCTGCGAAGTCGCGTTTTTTCCGCCCGTCACCGGGGGCTGAACGCATGGAGCCGATCACCATTCGCATCCAGACCGAGCCGTTCGACCTGGGTGCAGAAATGCAGGCGCTGCGGGCTGGGCGGTTGGGTGTGGGCGCGATCGCCAGTTTTGTCGGGCTTTGCCGCGATCATCATCCAGGCGTTTGCGACCCCGGCCATGTGCAGGCGATGGAACTGGAGCATTACCCCGGCATGACCGAGCGCGCCATTGCCGACATGGTGCATGAGGCACAGGCGCGTTGGCCCTTGCTGGGTGTCACGGTGATTCACCGCGTGGGCCGCCTGCTGCCGGGCGACGACATCGTGCTGGTGCTGGTGGCCAGCGCCCACCGCGCCGCGGCCTTTGCCGCCTGCGAATTTTTGATGGATTACCTCAAAACTCAGGCGCCGTTCTGGAAGAAGGAAACCACGCCCGAGGGCGGCCAGTGGGTCGATGCCCGCGAATCCGACGACGCCGCTCTGCGCCGTTGGGGCGTCGAGTCCGGCAACGCCGGCTGAGCATCCCTGGGTTGCCCTCGGGTTGACCCGCTAGGCGCTCGATGTCCCATCGATTACACCCGGATACATCTGGGTTCGCGAGGGGATGTCATGCAAGCCACAAGACGACAGGTATTGATCGCAACGCTCTGCGCAGCGGCCAGCAGCGCAGCAAACGCGGCTGGACAGCTGGTGCAAACGCCCTACAAGGCGCCGATGAAAGTGGTGTTCGAGTTTTACCTCGACGACCCCGCAACCCTTTCCAATGCGCTGTTCTGGGTGCGCTCGGTGTTCAACACGGTGCAGGCCTCGCCCTATGACTTTTCGCCCGAAGATGTGCAGGCCGTCGTGGTGCTGCACGGCACCGAGATTGCCGCCACCGTTACCCGCAATCAGGACCGTTATCGTGAAGCCGTCGAGCGCATGCGCTATTACGCGCAGATGGGCGTGAAGTTCAAGGTGTGCGGACAGGCGGCACACGATTTCGGCTACACCCCGGCGGATTTTCTGGACTTCATCGAAATCGTGCCGAACGCCATGACCGAGTTGATCTATTGGCAGCAGCAGGGTTATGCCCTGATCATTCCGCGCATCCTGATCAAGCGGGAATCGACCGAACAGATCCGCTGATTTTTTGACTCACCCTCAGTAGAAACCCTCACGAACGCTCGTTCGTTTTCTCCTGCTTGCGAATGACACATTCGGATACCCGAATTTGTAAACGGCTGGGCTAATCTCCGACAGGTCAGCGCACCGGCGATGGATGCCGGTGAAAAAACCGAAGGTTGGCCGCCCCTGGCGCGTCAGCCGAGCCTGGAGACCCGTTCCATGTCCACACCCAAAAAACTGGGGCCGCTGCAGTTCATTCTGCTGGCGATTCCCTGCGTTGCCGTGCTCGCCATTCCCTACTTCAACAAGCTGGAACCCAGCGTGTTCGGCATTCCCTTCTTCTACTGGTGGCAACTCGTCTGGGTGCCGCTGTCTGGAGTGTTCATCGCCATCGTCTACAAGATGGTCGTGCCGTCTGGATGCGGAGACTGACGCCATGAATGTCGTTGCCACCGTTGTTTTTGTCGCGTTGTTTGTCGGTATCGCGGTTCTGGGATTCGCCTCGGCGCATTGGCGCAAGGGGGATATGAATCATCTGCATGAGTGGGGGTTGGGCGGACGACGCTTCGGCACCTGGATCACCTGGTTCCTCATCGGGGGTGATCTTTACACCGCTTACACCTTCGTGGCCGTGCCCGCGTTGGTGTTCGGCGCCGGGGCGCTGGGTTTCTTTGCGCTGCCTTACACCGTGCTGGTGTATCCCATGGTGTTCGCCATCCTGCCGCGTCTGTGGATCGTCGCGAAAAAGCACAACTACATCACCGCGTCCGATTTCGTCGCCGGACGCTACGGCAGCCCGGCGCTGGCGCTGGCGATCGCCGTGACCGGCATCGTCGCCACCATGCCCTATATCGCGCTGCAGCTCGTGGGCATTCAGGTGGTGATCGGCGGGCTGGGTTTTTCCACACAGGGGCTGATGGGGGATGTGCCGCTGGTCATCGCCTTTGTCATTCTGGCTGCGTTCACCTATACCAGCGGGCTGCGCGCCCCAGCGTCCATTGCGGTGGTCAAGGATCTGCTGGTCTACATCACGGTGATCGCGCTCATCATCGTGGTGCCGTACAAGCTCGGCGGTTTCGGCAACATCTTCGCCGCCATTCCGAAGGGGCATCTGCTGCTGCCGCCGGTGAAAGACGGCAACCTGGGCCTGCAGACGTTCTATCCGACTTTGGCCTTTGGTTCGGCGCTGGCGCTGATGCTGTATCCGCACGCCACCACGGCCGTGCTCTCGGCCAAGGGCCCCAACACCCTGCGCCGCAACTGGGTGTTCCTGCCGGCGTACTCCTTCATGCTCGGCCTCATCGCGCTGCTCGGTTATATGGCCTATGCCTCGGGCATTGCCAAGCTGCCGGAACTGGCGCCTTACTTCAAGCAGTACGGCCCGCAGTTCGCCATGCCGGGTCTGCTGCTGCACTACTTCCCGAGCTGGTTTGTCGGGGTCTACAAGCCCTATATCAATCCGAACTGCAGCACGCACAAGGAAACCGAGATGGCCAAGCTGGTATCGTTGCTGGTCAAGTTCGGTGCGCTGCTGTTCATCGTGTTCCTGCCGCTGACCTATGCCATTCAGCTCCAACTGCTGGGCGGTATTCTGATTTTGCAGACCCTGCCGGCCATCGTATCGGGCATCTACACCCGCTGGTTCGACGCCAAGGCGCTGCTGCTGGGCTGGGCGGCGGGTCTGGTCTGGGGCGTCTGGGCGGCGTCGCTCAGCGGCTTCAAGGCCTCGGGCTATGGGCTACACATTGCTGGCCTGGTGATTCCGGCTTACATCGGCTTGTACGCCCTGGTGATCAACTTCGTGGTCGCCATCGTCGCCACCCTGGTCATCGGTGCCTTGGGCATGGCCAACAAGCAGGATGCAACCGTGGCCGCAGACTACGCGGGCTAACGACATGAGACAAGTTTCTGCTCCCTGAAGATCGCACGCCGGAGGTTTGATTCCGGCCGAACGCGACGGTAGTGCCAAGGGCCGACAGCAGTCGGCCCTTGGTTTTTGTATGCTGCGCACTCACCCCGGAGATCCCCCATGCTGCTCACCGCCATCCTGCTGCTCATTGCCTCGCAACTGCCCATCGTCGCGGCGGGCAAGGCCAAGTCGGGCACGTTTCGCTCTAAGGAAAACCGCTACGACAACAACGAGCCCCGGCTCTGGATGGAGCGGCAGACCGACCCACGCAGACGCCGTGCCAACGCGGCGCAGGCCAACAGCTTCGAGGCCTTGCCCTTTCTGTTTGCGGCGGCCTTGTTTGCCCTGTATCTGAAAGCGCCGCTGGAACTGATCAACGGCCTGCTGATCGCCTGGCTGGTGTTGCGCGCGATCTATTTGTGGTGCTACCTCAACGACCGCGCCTCGTTGCGCTCGGCGGTGTGGGGGCTGGCGCTGCTGGTCAACATCGCCCTGTTGTTTGCTCCGTTCTATGGATAAGCAGGTCGCTTCAACACAGCCTGCGCGCAGTGCGCTCGACGGCCTGCGCGTGCTCGAACTCGGCAGCCTGATTGCCGGGCCGTTTGCCACCCGGCTGATGGCCGAGTTCGGCGCGGACGTGATCAAGATCGAGTCGCCGGCACGCGGCGATGATCCGGGCGGCGACCCGCTGCGCAGTTGGCGCAAGCTGCACAAAGGCGAGTCGCTGTGGTGGACCGCGCAGGCGCGCAACAAACGCTGCATCACGGTCAATCTCAAACACCCGCAGGGCCGCGACATCGTGCTGCGGCTCGCGGAGCGGGCCGATGTGGTGGTGGAAAACATGCGTCCCGGCGCACTCGAAAAGCTCGGCCTGGGTTGGGACGACCTGCGCGCCGTCAACCCCAGTCTGGTGATGGTGCGCATTTCCGGCTTCGGCCAGACCGGGCCGATGCGCCTGCAGCCGGGCTTCGGCGCCATTGCCGAGGCCATGGGCGGCATGCGCTATGTCACCGGCGACCCGGATCGTCCGCCCATGCGCGCCAATTTGTCGCTGGGCGACTCCATCGCCGCCTTGCACGCCACCATGGGCGCGCTCATGGCGCTGCGCCACCGCGACGCCACCGGCGGGCGGTGGAACGGGGAGCAGGGCGGCGAAGGGCAAGTGGTCGATGTGGCGCTGACCGAGAGCGTGTTCAATCTGCTGGAAAGCACGCTGATGGAATACAGCTACGACGGCACGGTGCGGCAGCGCACGGGAACGAGCATTCCGGGCATCACGCCGTCCAACGTCTATCGCAGCAAGGGCGGCGAGTGGGTGCAGATTTCGGGCAATGGCGATGCGATTTTCAAGCGGTTGATGCTGGCCATCGGCCGCGCCGACATGGCCGAGGATGCCGGGCTGGCGCGCAATCCAGGCCGCATGGCGCGCGCCGACGAAATCGACGCGGCCATACAGCAATGGGCTGCGGGACAAGAGCCCGAAGCCATCGTGCAGGCCATGCGTGCGGCCGAGGTGCCCGCCACCCGCATCTACAGCATTGCCGATGTGGCGGCCGATGCCCAGTTTCGCTCGCGCGGCATGATCGAGCCGCACGCTCTGGCCGACGGCACGCCGGTCGATTTGCCTGCACCCGCGCCTCGCTTGTCAGCCACGCCAGGAGCTACGCGCTGGCTCGGCCCGGCGCTGGGGGCGCATACCGATGAGGTGCTGGCCGAACTGGGTCTGGACGCCGGGCAGATCGCCGCGTTGCGGCAGGACGGCGCGGTCTGAACGCGTGATCGCGCGCTTACTGCTGCGCGACGTCGATCAGTTTCTTATCCCGCGTCTGCACGCTGTAGTGCAGTTCTTTGCGCTGACGCTCGGCAACCTTGACGGGCTGGCGCACGATGTTGCGGCGCTTGACCTGCGGTTTGCGTTCGGCCACCACGCGCCGTTTGACCACCTTACGCTCGGCCACGATGCGCCGCTCGTCCGCCTGGCGCTCAGCCACGAAAATGCGCGGGGTGTGCGTGACGTAAATGGTCACGAACTGCCCTTTGCGGAAAATGCCGCGCTCGGTCGTGCGGTTCCACTGCGCCACTTGCAGCGGGCTGAGGTGATAGCGGTGCGCTACGCCCTGCACCGAGTCGCCATATCGGCCGACGCGCAACACCATGCGACGCCCCGGCGGGGCTTCGGGCGCAAAGGCCAGCACCGCGTTTTCGGCGACGGCTGCGCTGACGTTTTTGTTGCTGCCGTCATCCGCCTTGGGAATCAGCACGGTCGAACCGGCCCGGATGAGCTGCCGCGCCGGAATGTCGTTGGTCTCGCGCAGCACGGCTTCGCTGACCTTTAGGTCGCTCGCCAGTTGCATCGGCGACTGAGTAGCTTTGACGGTGTAGGCCGTCCAGGTGGACAGCGGGCCGTTGTAAGCCTGCAGCGCTTGCGCAAAGTGCGTGGCGTTGTCGTAGGGCAAGAGAATGCGCGGGTTCGTCGCCCCCAGGATCACCGGCTTGGTGTAGGAGGGGTTGAGCGAGCGGAACTCGTCGGGCGTCAGCCCGGCCAGTTTGGCAGCCAGCGACACGTCGATATCGCGCGTGATGGTGACCGCCTTGAAGTAGGGATGATCGGGAATGTCGGGCAGGGTGATGCCGTACTTGCTCGGATCGGAAATGATGTCTTTCACCGCCTGCAGCTTGGGGTAGTAGTTGCGGGTTTCGTTGGGCATGCGCAGGTCTTGGTAATCGACCGGCAGGTTGTGCGCCTTGTTGTAGGCAATGGCGCGCTGCACACTGCCTTCGCCCCAGTTGTAGGCCGCCAGGGCGAGCTGCCAGTTGCCGAACATGTTGTAGAGGTTCTGCAGATAGTCGAGCGCGGCGTTGGTCGAGGCCAGTACGCTGCGGCGATCATCCTGGAACATGTTCTGCTTGAGGTTGTAGTGCTTGCCGGTGGACGGTATGAACTGCCACATGCCCACAGCGTGGGCCACCGAGCGCGCGTCGGGGTTGTAGGCGCTCTCGATAAAAGGCAGTAGCGCCAGCTCGGTGGGCATGCCGCGCTTTTGCACTTCCTGCACGGTGTAGTAGAGGTATTTGCGCGCGCGCTCGGTCATGCGGGCGACATAGTCGGGCCGGGTGGTGTACCACTGCGCGGCCTGCGCCACCAGCGGGCTGTCCATATTGGGAATGGCGAAACCGGCGCGGATGCGTTGCCAGATGTCGTTGTACTGCGGGGTGATGTCTTTGGTGTCGTCTTGCAGCGCCGTTTGCTCTGCGGGAGTGACGGCGCTGCTGCCGACCACCTCGGCCTTGAGCGGCGTGCCGGGTTCAGCGGTTGCGGAAGCTGCGGCGGTAGAACTGCTGGGCGGTGAGGTTAGAGACAAGGCTGCGGTTTTTTCGGAGGGAGGGACGGCGGCGCATCCGGCGGCCATTGCGACCATTGCACCCAAAGCCCAAAATCGCAGTCGTCTCAGTTGCCGCATCGGTTCTCACCCCTTGAAATCGTTTTTCCACTCTCGCAGCCAGGCCAGCGCCTGCACCGCGTCCCCGGGCTTTTGGCCCTTGTGCTGCTCCAGCGCCTGCAGCACGCCGGGCTGGTCGGTGCGCAGGAACGGGTTGATCTGCTTCTCCAGGCCGATATGGCTCGGCAAGGTGGGCAGCCCTTTGGCGCGCAAGGCCAGGCACCGTTTCTGGTGCGCCACCACCGCCTCATTCAGGGGATCTGCAGCCCGTGCGAATTGTAGATTAGAGAGGGTGTACTCGTGGGCACAATTTACTGTCGTATTTTCAGGGAGTTGCGACAGTTTGTTTAAAGAATGGTGCATCTGGGCCGGAGTTCCTTCAAACAGACGACCGCAGCCTGCGGAAAACAGCGTGTCGCCGCAGAACAGCGAAGGCGGCTCCTCGCTCTGCAGTGCGGTGGCCACATAGGCGATATGCCCCAGGGTGTGGCCCGGCACTTCCAGCACCTCCAAACGCAGTGGCCAGCCCGTCGGCGAGAACACATCGCCCTGGAGCATGGCCTGCGTGCGTGCGGGAATGGCCTCGGCGGCTGGCCCCCAGACGGGCGGCTCATCGGCGGGGTGCTTCGTCTGCCACCACTGCAGCAACTCGCGAATGCCGCCCACATGGTCGCTGTGATGGTGGGTGACTAGAATGCCGCGCAGTTCCAGGCCGCCCCGTTCCAGGGCGCCAATCACCGGCGCGGCGTCGCCCGGGTCGACCACCAAAGTGCGCGGATCGTTCGCGTCGGGCCGGATCAACCAGATGTAGTTATCGCGAAAGGCTGCAAGCGCTTCTGTATGCATGGTGACTCCGATCTGTGGCCGTTGATGAGCCTGCAGCACTGGTTGCAGACGCCTCCCGGTCGCTATGCCCTGGCTTGGGAGCAGAGCCAGATTGACCGCGTGGTGACCGACATTTTCGGCTATCACGCGCTGCAACTCGGCAACCCGGCTTTGCAGGGGCTGGCGCACAACCGCATGCCGCATCGCTGGCTGGCGCTCGACGGCGCCGAGTCGGCCCAGCCCGATCTGCCCGGCGTGCGCCCGGCCTGCCTGCTGCCCGAGCATTACGGCGGCGAGCCGGTCTATGCCGAGCCCGGTCTGGTGGACGCCGTGGGCGTGGCGGCCGAAAACGCACAGCTTCCCCCCGAGCCGCAGCCCGCCGACGCCCACGCCATTCATACCGAGCATCTGCAATGCGATTTCACCGCGCTGCCGTTTCCCGCCCAATCGCTCGATTTGGTCGTGCTGCCGCACACCCTGGAGTGGGTGGACGATCCGCACGCCTGCCTGCGCGAAGTGGACCGCGTGCTGGTGCCCGGCGGGCAGATCGTCATCAGCGGCTTCAACACCTGGAGCCTGTGGGGCATGCGACAACTGGTCGGACGTGTGGGCGGCGGCTGGTATCTGCCACAGCACGGCGAATTTCTCGCCCCCCGCCGCGTGCGCGACTGGCTGCGGCTGCTCAGCTTTGAAGTCACCCAAGGCCGCTTCGGCTGCTACCGCCCCGCGCTGTGCTCGCCGCTGTGGCTGCACCGCTGGCGCTTCATGGACCAGGCAGGAGACCGCTGGTGGCCCGTGTTCGGCGCGGTGTATTTTCTTGCGGCGATCAAGCGCGTGCCCGCCATGCGTCTGGTCGGCAAGGTGGAAATGCGCACCCAGCGTCGCGCCGTGGCGCTGCGACCCATCGCGCAGCGCCGGGCGAAAACAAAAATCTGAACCCTATGACCACCGAAACCGACAACGAGATCATCATCTACACCGACGGCGCCTGCAAAGGCAACCCCGGCCCCGGCGGCTGGGGCGTGGTGCTGCGCAGCGGCGCCCATGAAAAAACCCTGCACGGCGGCGAGCCGCAAACCACCAACAACCGCATGGAACTGATGGCTGCCATCATGGCGCTCGAAGCCCTCAAGCGCCCCAGCCGCGTGCTGCTGCACACCGATTCGCAATACGTGCTCAAAGGCATGACGGAATGGATCGTCGGCTGGAAGCGGCGCGGATGGACCACCGCCGACAAAAAGCCGGTGAAAAACGTCGATCTGTGGCAGCGCCTGGAAAAAGCCGCCGCGCCCCACACCCTACGCTGGGTGTGGGTGCGCGGCCACACCGGCGACCCCGGCAACGAACAGGCCGACGCCCTGGCGAACCAGGGCGTGGAGGCGGCGGGGCGGGGGTAGGTCACTTCGCCGCCACGCCCATTCACTCGACTGAAAGTCGAAACTTCATCGGCGTTTCTGAGGGGTCTTTGGTGAAGTCCGGGGATGCCGGTGAAAGGGCCGACGGGAATTTGAGGCGCTTTGCCAGTAGCGGTGTTGCCGTCTGCAGGTTTTCCATGGCTTGCATGACGCTGCCCGCCCCTTTGAGATAGAAACGCTTGAGCGCAATCTTGGCCGCTGAGTTCTTGGATCGGTCGCAGACGTCCTCCACAAAACCGGGCCAGTTGGAGCGATCCATCAAGGCCGTACAGACCGAGATGGAAATGGACAACGGCCGGGCTGCATGCCACCACAGCATGGGAATGAAAATAGTCTGCCCGGGCATGAGCACGGCGCGGTAGGCCGTGGCTTCGGCCATGCGCGGAAAGCGGCTCAGATCGGGCGCGGCGGGGTTGTCCACCTGAGACCAGTTTTTCTGGCCGGGGCGCGGGTAGAGCTTGTCGCCGTCCTCGGGTGGGAAGAGATAGAACTCCTTGTCGCCGTAGATTTCGGTGATCTGCGCGTGGGCGTGTTCCAGGTCGTAGTGCATGACTGGAAACTTGCTGCCCACACCCCCCATCAGCAGTTTGAGAAAGCCGTCGGGACGGCGCCAGCGCTCGGGCATCAGCGGGCTCGCATGGCGACCCGCAAAGGCGTAGGCATTTTGCGGACGGAGATCGGCCAGCAGTTGCGGCAGGTGATCGTGGATGAACAGGCGATAGAGGTAAGGCCCCGGCGCATCGACGGTCGATGCCTCGACGGCATCGACGAAGTCGCGCATCGCCATGCGTTTGGTGTAGGACACCTGCACGGTTTGGTCGCCGAACTTGTCGCGGAAATAACCGGGCGTCCAACGGCTCAGCGCCGGCCACTCCCGCACCGAGTCGGCGATGACCACGGGCCGGTTCTTGCGAACGTACTCGTTCAGGAACTCGTTGTAGGGCAGGTCCTGTGCCCGCACCACGTCGATGGCGAGAGGCGGGCGGGTTTGCAGTGGCTGGGCGCGTGCGCGATCAGGTCCACCTCCAATCGGTGTGGCTTGCTGCATGGTTTGAACTCCAGGAAATGTGCATGATGGGCTGCCTTCTTTGGGCGGCGTCAGTTTGCTGAGTGTGTCGAACTGCTGGTCTCTTTCCCGAACAGGCGCTGGAAGAGACTCTTTTTGCCACTCGGTGCGGCTTGTTCTGTTTTGTCGTATTCGAGGGCGATCTGCCGCAATGAATCGAACACGTAATGACGGGGGCCGAGGCGTTTTCCCGTTAATTTCTCCATGCGCGAGACGGCCTGCATGACCAGCAGCGAGTGGCCGCCCAGATCAAAGAAGTTGTCGTCGGGCTCGATATGCGGGGTGGCGAGTAGCTCGGCCCAGAGGGCTGCGAGCTGTCGCTCCGTCTCGGTTTGCAGGCGGTCTGCAGCAGGTGCGGCTGCGGCGGGCGCCCTTGGCGAAGCGACGGTCGATGCGGTCGAAGCCGGGCTGCTGACACTCACCGTGCCCCCCAAGGCGGGCAAATCCGCGAGCGCGGTCTCGGGGTGCGCCATGGCGTCGACGAGCAACTGGCTGTACTGCGCCATCCACGCCGCCACGCGAGGGGCCTCGAACACATCGGTGTTGTAGGTCAACCCACCCATCACGCCGCTGGGGGTGTTGAGGAACCACAAGCGAACGTCCTCGGCTGCGGCAGGTTGATAGACCTTGAGATTCTCCTGCTCCAGGGTTCCCCAGTGGGTGTTTCGCTGTCGCACATCCTGATACGAAAAGAAGGCCTGATAGATCGGTGTGCGACTGTCGTCTCGCGGCGGACTAACTAAGCGCAATAGCTGCTCGAACGGTACGTCAGGAGCAGCATAGGAGCTCAGCATCACCTCGCGCACTTGCCGTACCAAGGAAGCAAACGATTGCCTCGGGTCGGGGCGAATCCGCAGCGGCAGGGCGTTGACGAAAAAGCCCATGACCCTCTCCAGATCCACCGTGGGCCGCCCGCGTACCGGCGTGCCGATGACCAGATCGGTCTGGCCCGATTGCCGCCACAGCAGCGCCGCGAAGGCGCTGAGCAACACCATGTAGGGCGTGGCGTTTTGCTGCAACGCGAATTGGTGCAGGCTGGCAAACCAATCGGCCGGGTGGCTGAACCAGAAGGTGTCGCCGCCACCGGTCATGCGCTTGGGGCGGGGGCGGTCTGCGGGCAGATTCAGCGGCGCGGGCAACGGCGTTAGCTGTTCTCGCCAGTAGCCGAGCTGGCGCTGAAGGTCGGGCGTTTCGAGCCATAGCCGCTGCCAGGCGGCGTAGTCGCCATAGGTGACGGGAAGCGGCGCCAGATCGGGCGCGCGGCCTTCTGCAAAGGCGGGGTAAAGCGCCGCCATTTCGTCGTATATGAGATCGAACGACCAACCGTCCCAGATGATGTGGTGCGGCATGAAAAACAGCACATGGTCGTCTTCCGCCAGACGGTAGAGCCCCAGTTTGAACAGCGGCAGTTCGCCCAGATCGAAGACCTCGGCGCTGCGGGCCTGCAGCCTTTTCATCAATTCGACCTCGCGGTCGGCAGGGGGCAGGGCGGAGAGGTCGTGAATCTCGCCCAGTTGCACAGTCAGTTCGGGGGCGACGACCTGCAGCGGCGCGCCGTCTTGCTCCACGATCACTGTGCGTAGGCTGGCTTGGCGCGCCACCATGGCGTTGAGCGCGCGTTCGAGTGCGACGACATCCAACGCCCCGCGCAGGCGATGCGCGGAAGGGGTGTTATAGGTTGGCAGCCCAGGGTCGAGCTGTTCAAGGAACCAGATGCGCCCTTGCTGCAGCGAGGCGGGCGCGACGGTCTGCTCGCTGCGATGCGCAATGGCTTCGACCTTGGCGCTATCGTCCTGGGCATGGGTGTCGATCCAGCGCGACAGACCGTCGATGCTGGGCGCATCGAAGACGGTGCGCATTTGGACGTCCAGACCGGTTTGCTCACGCAGGCGCGCCGCTAGCTGCGCCGCCAGCAGCGAATGCCCGCCGAGGGAGAAAAAGTCGTCGTCGAGTGCCATGCCGGGCAGGCGCAGCACCTGCTCCATCACTGCGGCCACCCGCTTTTGCGTGGGCGTCTGCGGAAGTCTGCGCTCGGCTTTGATCGGCCCGCCGCCGCTGACAGGCGAAGGCAGGCGCTTGCGGTCGATCTTGCCATTGGGCAAGAGCGGAAGCGTCTGCAGCGCAACGATGTGCTGCGGAATCATGTAGGCGGGCAGGTCTTGCTGCAGATGCTTGCGCAACTGCGCGGGGTCCAACTCCACTTGCGCGAATCGGGGGACGACATAGGCCACCAGCCGGGCATCGCCCGGGGTGTCTTCGCGTACCATCGCTACCGCCTGCGCGACTTCGGGGTGATGGGCGAGGTGGGTTTCAATGTCGCCCAGCTCGATGCGAAAGCCGCGCAGCTTCACCTGGAAGTCGAGCCGCCCGAGGTGTTCGAGCTGGCCGTCGTTGCGCCAGCGGCCGCGGTCGCCAGTGCTGTACAGGCGCGCGCCGGGTTCGTTGGAAAAAGGGTCGGCAGGGCGACGCTGGCCCCGCCGATGTGGATTTCGCCGGGCACGCCAATCGGGCAGAGATTGCCGCGAGGGTCGAGCACCCACACCTGGGTGTTGGCCAGCGGCGTGCCGATGGCGATGCCTGCGGCGCCGTCTTGCACCCGCCAGCAGGTGGACCACACGGTGGTTTCCGTCGGGCCGTACATATTCCACACCGCATCGCAACTGCGCTGCAACTGCGCGGCGAGGTCGGCAGGCAGGGGTTCGCCGCCGACCAGGGCTTTGAGCTTGCTTTGGCCCGCCCAGTCTGCGCTGAACAGCAGGCGCCAGGTGCTCGGCGTGGCTTGCAGGGCCGTGACCGGGTGGGCTTGCAGCAGGTCGCGCAGGGCAAAGCCGTCGGCGGCTTGTTCGCGGCTGGCCAGCAGCACGGTGGCGCCGACGGCGAGCGGCAGCAGAAGTTCGAGTACGGCAATGTCGAACGAGAGCGTGGTGACGGCCAGCAGCATGTCGCCGGACGTCAGGCCGGGACGCTGGGCGACCGCGAGCAGGAAGTTCACCACGGCGCGGTGCGGCAGCATGACGCCCTTGGGCTTGCCGGTGGAGCCCGAGGTGTAAATCATGTAGGCCAGCGAGTCGGGCGTGGCGTCGCGCTGGGCCTCTGCGGCTGGCGGGGTGTCGGGCTGGGCGGCGATTTCAGCGGCATCGCTGTCGAGCCACAGGCTTTGCGCGCGAGGCCAGGGCAGGGCGCCGGCTGAGGTGGACTTGGCGATCAGCAGGGCGAGGTCGGCG
Source organism: Thiomonas sp. SCN 64-16 (assembly GCF_001725585.1). NCBI lineage: Bacteria > Pseudomonadati > Pseudomonadota > Betaproteobacteria > Burkholderiales > Thiomonas > Thiomonas sp. SCN 64-16. The sequence goes on from NZ_MEGQ01000070.1 coordinate 18,641, forward strand.
TCTTCGGCCATGTCGGCCAGGCGCGAGGTGGGAAAGCTCGGGTCCAGCGGCACATAGCCTGCACCGGCGACCAGAACGCCCAGCAAAGCGGGCAGCATGTCGGCGTCACGGGGCAGGCATAGGCCGACGCGCGAGCCGCGCTGCACGCCGCGTGCGCGCAGCGTGTGGGCGATGCGATGCGCCTGCGCCCAGAGTTGGGCGTAGGACATCGGGCTAGCGCCGCAGATTTGCGCGGTGGCGTCGGGCGTGCGCGTGGCCTGCGCATGCAGCAACTGGTGCAGCAGCAGGCCGGGAGGCAGCGGCGACGACGTGGCATTGAGTTGCGCCAGTTGCTGCCGGTCGGAATCGGTGACGATGTCGATGGCGCCGAGCGCCGCATCGGGCGCGGCACAGAGATGCGTCAGCAAGGCTTGGTAGCTCGCCAGCCAGCGGCGCACCGTGGCTTCGTCGAACAGCGCGGTGGCGTATTGGCACTCGAGCCGTAGGCCGCCATCAGCCATGGGGACGGCGTTGATGGACAGTTCGAAGTTCTCGGCCTGCCGCGGGTTGTAAACCGTACTGACTTGCAGATGGCCAAAGCTGCGCAGATCGATGGCCTGGTCGAGATTGAACATGACCGGGGCGAGCGGCACCCGCGATGGATCGCGTTCGATCAACAGTTTTTGCAGCAGGGTGCCGAAGGTGTAATGCTGGTGCTCGAAGGCATCGAGCACGGCCGATTGCGCGGCCGGCAGCGACTGCGCCAGCGGGGCGGCGGGGTCGGGCATCAACCGCAAAGGCAGCAGATTGACGCCGTGGCCGACGACGGTTTCGAAACCCGGCAGCGTTTGCCCCGCGGCGGGTACGCCGACCACCACTTCATCATTGCCCGAAAGACGCTGCAACAACGCACCGAAGCTGCACAGCAGGGTGGAAAACAAGCTGGCGCCGGACTTGGCGCCGAGTTGACGCACGGCGCCCACCAAGTTTGCGGGCAGCACATGGTCGATGCGCTTGGAGTCGAAAGCGCGCGTGGCGGGCCGGGGGTGGTCGCAAGGCAGCTCAAGCACCGCGGGAATGCTGGCGTAGCGGTTCAGCCAGTACGCCTCATCGGCCTGATGTTCGGCGCTGCCTTGTCGCGCGGAAAGCGCTTGCGCAAACGAAGCGAAGCTCGCGGGCGCCTCGGGCTCGGGGGCTTCGCCCTTGCGGGCCGAGTAGAGCGCGCCGATTTCATCCACTAGGACGCCGAACGACCAGCCATCGCAGACGATGTGGTGCGCGCTGAGCAGCAGGGCGATGTGATCGTCGGCCAGGCGCAGCAGGCGTGCGCGAAACAGCGGCCCTTGTTGCAGATCGAAAGGCATGGCGACGGCCTGCGCGGTGGTTTGCTTCAGGGCGTCATCGCCTTGCTCGGCGGTCAGGCCGCGCAGGTCGTCTGTGGGGATGTCGAGGTTCAGGCGCTCGGCGATGAGCAACTGTTCCCCATCGGCGCTGAGGGTGGCGCGCAGCGCGTCGTGGCGATCCAGCAGGGCGCGCACCGCGGCGGTAAGCGCTGGCAGATCGACCGCGCCGCGCAGATGCAGGGTGATGGATTCGTTGTACGCCAGCGTGGCATCGCCGCCGAGCTGACAGGCCAGCCAGATTTCGCGCTGGGCTTCGGTGGTGGGGGCGACGCGGGCGACGGGCGCGGCGTCGGCGAAGGGGTCGTAATCGACCGCGGTGGCGGTGGAAGTATCCATAGCTTTTTAGGCGTCGAGGCGAAGGTACTTGCCGGGCTGCTCGGGGTTGGGGACGAACCAGGCGGGGTTGCCGCCGGGGTCTTTGCCGATGCGTGCGCCGGGCACGGGCGGGTGGCTGGCGTCGAAGGCGGCGGGGGCCGCATCGATGTGGCGGGGTATGAAGTCGGCTTCCTGCAGTTCGGCCACGGCTTCCTTGAACGCGGTCTTGATGACGGCGATGTCTTGCGGGGTGTGGGCGGTGGTGAAGAAGCAGGGGAAGTTGTCGAGGATGTGCACGCCGCGGCTGCGCATCATGGCGAACAGCAGGTCTTGCATGGGGTGGTCTTCGGTGAAGAAGATTTTCCACACCGAGGAGAACGATTTGAGAACGATGGGCGCGCCGACTTCGCGGCAGTAGGCATTGAGTTCGTCCACCATGGCGGCGGTGGAGGTGGTGAGGGTGTGCTGCAGTTCGGGGCCTGCGGCCTTGAGGTGCAGGAGCACGGCCTTGGCTGCGGCCAGGGCGAGGGGGTGGCGCACGAAGGTGCCGGCAAAGTAGGTGACGCCCACGGTGGGCACGGAGTCGTCGCCGTATTGCCATTGGCCGCCGTCGAGCGCGTCCATGAACTCGCGCTTGCCGGCGATGACGCCGATGGGAAAGCCGCCGCCGACGACTTTGCCGTAGCTCACCAGATCGGCGCGGATGTCGAACAGGGCCTGGATGCCGCCGGGGTGCGAGCGGAAGCCGGTGACCACTTCGTCGAAGATGAGCAGGGTGCCGGCCTGGGCGGTGAAGTCGCGCAGGGCGTGGAGGAATTCGCGGGGCTGGAAGTCGGGGCGGCGGCTCTGCACGGGTTCGACCACGATGGCGGCGAATTCATCCATGCGCTCTTTGAGCGCGGCCAGGGTTTCGGGGGTGCCGTAGTCGAATACGACGACGTTTTCGGAAGTGTTGGGCATGATGCCCGGCGCCGCGGGAATGGAGCGACCTTTCTTGGTGCCGCGCACGATGACTTCGTCGAAGATGCCGTGATAGGCACCGGCGAAGATGGCGATCTTGCTGCGGCCGGTGATGGTGCGGGCCACACGCACGGCGCCCATGACGGCTTCTGAGCCGGTGTTGCACAGCGCGGCGCGGTCGGCGCCGGTGAGTTCGCAGATGAGTTCGGCCACTTCGCCGGCCAGGGGGTGCTGGGGGCCGATGTCGTAGCCGTCGTCGAGTTGTTTGCGCACGGCGTCATTGATGAAGGGCGGCTGCCAGCCGAACAGGCTCATGCCGAAGCCGCTGAGGGCGTCGACATACTCGTTGCCGTCGAGATCCCACATATGGCAGCCGGCGGAGCGGGCAATGACGATTTGATAAATGATTTCCTTGAGCTGGGGGCGAAAGCCGTTGACCACGCGCGGGTCGGCCAGATGCGGGCGGTGGCGCACGGTGTAGGCCTTGGATTCTTTGGTGCGTTCGATGTAGCGGCGCATGAAGGCGTCGAGCCGCGCCTGCTGCCGGGCGCTGAGTTCGCCAGTGGGCGTGGTGTGGATGCGGGCGATGGCGCCGAAGGCTTTTTTCACGTCGTACTTGGCGTTGGCGTTCGGGCCTTCTTCGTCGACCGTCGGGGCAGCCGGCGCGACGGGGGCGGGGTCTGGTGCGGGGGCGGGTGGGGCAACGGCCGCAGGCGCTGCGGCTTGAATGCTTTGCAGGGCGGCGGGCACTTCGGCC
>NZ_MEGQ01000071.1:0-15468 GCF_001725585.1 Thiomonas sp. SCN 64-16
CCTGCCTGGGGCAGTTTGACCGGCCATAAGTGGAGCAGTTTGGGGTGGCCAGCGGGGGTTTGAGATGCTTCACCTCTGTGAGCGAGCGGATGCGGGCCGAATTGGGTAAGCTGCTCTGCTTTGCCCACCGTTGCAGCAAGCAAGCCGATGCCACACATGCTCCGTCATCCTCCTGTTCGTCTGGCCTTGCTGCTGTGGGGGATCGCGGCGGCGGCTTATATGGTGGGGTTTTTCCTGCGGGTCACGCCGGGCGTGCTCAATGTCGATTTGATGCGCGACTTCCATCTGAACGCCGCGCAGTTGGGCAATCTGGCGTCGTTCTACTTCTACTTTTACGCGGCCTCGCAAATTCCGACGGGCATCGCCAACGACCGTTTCGGCCCGAAAATTCTCATCGTGGTCGGGCAGGCGGTGACCGGGGTCGGCGCGCTGCTGTTTGCGGTGGCGGGCAGCTTTGAGTCGGCGGCCGTGGCACGGGCCCTGATCGGCCTGGGGCATGGCGTGGCCTGGGTGTCGTTGCTGGAGCTTTCCGCCGCGTGGTTTGCACCGCGGGTGTTCGGCACCATGTCGGGGTTGTCGCTTGCCCTGGGCACGCTGGGCGCGGTGTTGGCGCAAGCACCTTTGTTGATTTTGTCGCACAGTTTCGGCTGGCGTTGGGTGCTCGGCGCGGTGGGCGTGCTGTGCCTGGGTCTGTCGCTGCTGGCCTTGCTGCGCATTCGCAACCGGCCGGAGGACATGGGGTTCGACGGCTATCTGCCCGCGCGCAAGGCGCAGACGCTGGGCGAGGTCGGACGGGGTCTGGGCGAAGTCTGGCGCTATCGCAACACGGCTTTGCTGTTCATCGCGCCCGGCGGGGTTTGCGGTGCGTTTTTGACCTTCACCACGCTTTGGGGGATGCCGTTTCTGGTGCAGCAGCGGCAGATGTCGGCAGGGCGGGCTTCGTGGGTGGTGGCGTCGATGCTGGTGGCGTTTTCGGTGGGCGGGGTGCTGTGGGGGCGGGTTTCCGACCGGCTGCGTCGGCGCAAATTGCCCTATCTGCTCGGCGGGGTGATGATGCTGGCGGGCTTTGGCCTGCTGGTGGCCTGGCCGCAGGCGCCCTGGAGCTTGTTGTTGCTGGCGTTGCTGCTGAGTTCGGTGGGTTCAGGCGGCATGGTGGTGGGTTTCGCCTGGGCCAAGGAATCAGTGCCGCAGCGGCTGGCGGGTACGGCATCGGGCGTGCACAACACGGGGGTGATGGTGGGCGCGCTGGTGCAGTTGCCTTTGCTGGGCTGGGTGCTCGATCGGTTCTGGACGGGGCAGCAGGCGGGCGGTGCGCGGCTGTATGACGGCACGGCATTTCAGGCGGCCAATGGTGTGCTGCTGGCCTGGATTGCCTTGTCGGTGCTGTGCGTGCTGCTGGCGCGCGAAACTCACGCCCGACCTTATGCCGTGGCGGTGGCCCCGGGCTGAACCCCGCCTGGGGCGCTCATTCAATGCGCATGCAAAGACTGCCGCGAGAGGGCGGAATAGCGGTCGAGAAAATCGTCGATTTCTTCGCTGCTGGGCTCTTGGGCGATGAGCTGTTGCACGCTGGCGCGAAACCCTTCGGCTGCGCGGCCGCCCAGAAAAATTTCCTTGCGGGCGAATTTGTCGACGATTTCATACCCGCCGCGAGAGAGGTCGGTTTCGTGGTCAGTTCGAGACTCCTGCGCGCCCGACCAGTCGAGCTGCAGGACACAAAAGGCGTCTGAGTCATAGATCATGGTTTGCATGGTGGTTCTCCGCTGGTTGATGAGGAGATGTGGACATCGAAGCAAAAAACAAGCCCGACAAAAACGCGCAACTTTGTTAAATGCACAACGCCCGGCGATGGGCTTGCGTTGACCGCCGGTTTGTCCATCCGGGTCTGCGCGGAGGATTGCCAGTGCGCATCGCAAATCTGTGTTGACTGTCATCGCTCACCTGCAACAAGACGTAAGAATTACCGCGATTCGCTTGCTCGCCTTGCAGAGCGCTCATAGGCTTGCGGCGCTGCACAAACCAGACTTCGCAACGGACGGATTACTGGCGTGTGCGGGGATTTCACTGTTCACATCGCACATTGATAGGCCCGGAGCGCGCACAGCGAGCCATCGGGCGGGAGACAAGCATGTTTCATCAAATTCTGACCCCGGTGGGCGGCGCTTTGCTGCCCTCGTTTTTGGTGGCGGCCATTCCGATTGCCATCGTGCTGTTGATGCTGGGTGTGCTGCGGCGACCGGCATGGCAGGCGTCTGCGGTGGGCTTGGTCGCGGGACTGATCATTGCTGTTGGCGTTTGGCAGTTGCCGCTGGGGCTCGCGTTCAATGCCGTGGCGCTCGGCGTGGTGTTTGCCTTGCTGCCGGTGATGTGGATCGTGTATGGCGCGTTGGTGCTCTACAACGTGGCGGTCAAGTCGGGCCGGTTTGAAATGTTTCGCCTGTGGATGCTGGAGCATCTGCCCAACGACCGTCGGCTGGTGTTGCTGGTAGTGGCGTTTTCCTTCGGTTGTCTGCTCGAAGGGATAGCGGGCTTTGGCACCCCGGTGGCGATTACCAGTGCCTTGCTCATCGGCCTGGGCTTCCCGGCGCTGGAGGCGCTGACCTTCACCCTGATTTTCAACACGGCGCCGGTGGCGTTTGGCGCGTTGGGCGTGCCGCTGACGGTGTTGGGCGCGGTAACGAGCATGCCATCAGAGCCGCTGGCGGCGATGGTGGGGCGACAGTTGCCGTTTTTTGCCTTTCTGTTGCCGTTTTATGTCATTGCGATTTACGGAGGGCTGCGGTCGATCCGCGCCTTGTGGCCCGCTTTGCTAGTGGCCGGCGGCAGCTTTGCGCTGGCGCAGTTCGTCTCATCGAACTTCATCAGTTATCAGCTGACCGATGTGCTGGCTTCGATGTTCTCGCTGATTCTGACGGTTGGTTTTCTCAAAATCTGGAGCCCGGCCCCTGACCCGGAATTCGCCATTGCCCGCCCGGTGCGCGCGCCGAATGAAGCGCGCGTGGGCTATGGCGGCTGGCTGCCCTGGGTGGTCATTACCGTGGTGGTGATTTTCTGGGTCTATGCCAAGATTTTTGCGTTTGGCGAGATCAAGGTGCTCTGGCCGGGCCTGGACAAACAGGTGTTCATCACGCTTTACAACAAGCCGTACGTGGCCTTATGGGACTTCCAGCCTTTGGGCACGGGCACGGCCATTTTGTTGTCTGCGGTGATCACGGCGGTGCTGGTGCGGCTGCCGGTGGGGGAGTTTTTTGCGGCGATGCGCGATGCCTGGGTGCAGGTGCGGATTGCGGTGCTCACGGTGTGCATGATCGTCGGTCTGGCCTTTTTGCTTAACTATTCCGGCATGAGTTACACGCTTGGGCTGGGAGTAGCCGGTGTCGGCGCGCTATTTCCGCTGGTATCGGCCTTTCTCGGCTGGGTGGCGGTGTTCCTGTCGGGCAGCGACACATCGGGCAATGCGCTGTTCGGCAATCTGCAGGTGGTTGCCGCGCGGCAGCTGGGCTTCGATCCCGTGCTGATGGCGGCGACCAATTCGTCCGGCGGGGTGATGGGCAAGATGATTTCGCCGCAGAACATCGCCACGGGCGTTTCGACTACGGCGCTCAAGGGCAAGGAGGGCGTGGTGTTCGCCCGCACCTTCAAGCACAGCGTGTTTCTCACCTTGCTGCTGGGCATCCTGGTGTATCTGCAGCAGCATGTGCTGACCTGGATGATTCCGGTGTTGCCGCCGCATTGAGTCGTTCTCTTTTCCCCGCCGCACACGCCGCGCTCTGCGCGGCGTTTTTCATGGCTTGGCCGATGCTGGGGCCGCTGTGCCAGCTTGTTCGGCGTGGTCGAGAGTGAAAAGCAGATAGCTATCAGCGGAATGTTGCAGGCGGATTTGCACGGGCAGGTTTTGCAGCTGCGGCGACAGCCAGATTTGTGCGCCGAGTTCGTTGGCCTGCGTGGCCTGCCGCACGATATGCCAGCAGGGCAGTGATCCGATCGGGGTATCCACGATATCCATGCCGGCGATGGTGAAGGCCCAGTCCGCCATGCCGCTGGGTCGGGCCACGGCGAAGCTGAGCGTGGCGCCGGGGTGGAAGTCGTCGGGAGCGACGCTGAGGCGGTTGGCGAGTTGCAGAAACAGGCTGGCGCTGTCTTGCGCATGGGGCGGCAGGGGCAGCACGCTAGGGGTGGCGCTGAAGTGCAGGGTGTTGTCGCCGCGGTCGAAACGCACGGATTTCTCGCGGGTGAACACGCGCTCGGTGTACTCCGAGGGCGCGAGCCAGTCGCCTTCGATGCGGCCGGTGCTGCGGTAGGAAAAGCCGATCAGCGCGCTGCCGGAGAGGCGGGCCTCGTAGTGGTCGCCATCGACCGTCCAGACCAATGCACCGCTGCCGTGCAGGTGGCCGCGCCAGTAGCCGGTGATGGTGTAGGACAGCCGGGTGGAGGGTGGCCAGGGACGCGGGGCCGCGCCTGAGGCCGGTGCACTGGCCGTGGGGGCCGGGCTGGATTCGGTGGGGATGGGACGCGCGGGCTGGCTGACTTGGTCTGCTGGCGCCAGGTCACCCAGGCTGGTCGCGGCGGCCAGAAGCGGCGCCGATGTGGGCGGCGGTGGCGCGCTGAGGGCCTGCACCGGAGCCGGAGGTGCCTGCGCGGGGGAGGCGACGGTTTCGGCTGCGGGCTCGGGAGCGGGCTTGGGCGCAGGCTGTAGCGCCGGTGGCCGTTTCGCCTTGGCGGGCTTGGGCGGCGACGCGGGCGCAGGGCGTGGCGCAGTGACGACGGGGGGCGTGGGTTTGAGAAGCTGGGTGTAGATCGGCTCGGGCAGTTTGCCAGCGGCCAGTGGGCGGAAAGCGGTGCCGAGCCAATCGAGCGCGGCCAGATGCAGGGCGACCACCCCCAGCGCGAGCAGCGCGATAGTGCGCCAGCCCGGCCGCCCGCGGGTACGCCGATCGGTCGTCATGGCCAGGGCCTCGTGGCGAGCCAACGGCGTGCGGCGAAGTGGCTTGGGCGGGGAAACATGCCTGCTATTTTGCCGTTCGCTTGGGAGTGCTCGCGGGGCGGATGCGGGTTCTCGCTTGGCCGCGCCGCGCGTATGCTGCACCCATCCCCCGCACAACGCATGAGGAGGCCGTCATGGCGCAAATTCCCGAGTTCAAGGATTTCATTCCCGGCATGGAGTTTTTTCAGACCCTGCTCAAAGGCGCGGGCATGCCTTCGCAGTTTGCCAACTGGGTGGCGCCGACCCTCGATGTGGAAGAGATCGAGCAGAAGATCACTGACCTCAAGGCCGTGCTGAGCTGGCTGGAAACCAATGCTCGCATGACGCAAAACATGATTCAGGCACTGGAGGTGCAGCGCATGACCTTGCGGGCGCTCAAGACCATGAATGTGGATATGCAGGACTTTGCCAAGGGCATGGTGGCCGAGCCGCCACCGGCGCCCGCCGCCGTGCAGCCCACGGAAGCGCCGCAAGCCGAGCCGGCTAAGTCCGCCGAGCCGCCGCCGCAGGCCGCGGCGGGTGCATCGCCGCTGTTCGACCCGATGCAGTGGTGGAACGCGATGACCCAGCAGTTCACCGAGTTGGCGAGCCAAGCGTTGCAGGAGAACGGGGCAACGCCTGCGGGTTCGGCCGCGCCGGTGAGCTCACCTAAACCTGGGGCGAAGAAAGCGGCAGCGAAAAAACCGGCTGCAAAGACTGTGGGCCGTGTGGCCCGCAAAACGCCCGCCCGGCCCGCACCGCCTGCGGCCAAACGCGGCAAAGCGGCATTCAAGGCAGCAAGCAAAGCGACCGGCAAAGCGTCGCGTTGAGTCGCAAGCCGATTCGGAGGGGCGCGACTTATGCGCCGACTTATGCGCCCACCCAGCGCACCAGTTCTTGCGCCGGCATGACGCCGGACTGGCGTTTGACTTCCTGCCCGCCGCGGTAAAGCGCCAGGGTGGGAATGCTGCGAATGCGGCTGCGCACCGACACCTGCGGATTGGCGTCGGTGTCCACCTTGGCCAGCACCGCCCGGCCTTGAAGCTGGATGGCCGCCTGGGCGAACTGCGGCGCCATCATCTTGCACGGGCCACACCATTCCGCCCAGAAGTCCACCAGCACGGGCAGCTCGCTTTTGGCGATGAAGCGCTCGAAGTTGGCATCGGTCAGGGTGACGGGGGCGGCCGGGAGGATTTCCTGACCGCATTGCCCGCAGACCGGGGCGTCCTTCAGGCGGTCGTCGGGAACGCGGTTGAGCGTGGCGCAGTGGGGGCAGACGATGAGCATGGCGGTTGTTCCAAATAGCAATACCGTGAATATGCGGCAAGGCCAGACGGTTTTCAACCCAGAGGTTCAGAGAACCCCGCCGGGCCGCCCCAAGGGGTTCTCGCCCCCCTGGGGGGAGAGCCGAGCGCAGCGAGGCTTTCGGGGGGTGCTGGTCAGAGAACCCCGCCGGGCCGCCCCAAGGGGTTCTTGCCCCCTTTGGGGGGAGAGCCGAGCGCAGCGAAGCTTTCGGGGGGGTATTGATCAAAGCCGCGAACGGGCAAATACGCTGCGGTGTCGCTGCGCACGGAACTGCCAGACCAGCAGGGCAAAGCCGACTACCGGCAGGAGCAGATCACCGGGCCGGAACACGCTGACCGCGCCCGCCGGTGTGCCCAGCAGTGCACCGACGATCCAGACCGTGGGCCCGAGCAGCGCGGCCAGCCGCATGCCGATGCCGCCCCAGGCGCTGGCCACGCCTACCGCGGCAAACCCTGCGGCGGCCAGGCCGATCTGAAAACCGGCCGGGTCTGGGGCCGCGTGCGGCAGCAGATGTTGCAGACTCACGCCCAGAAAACCCACGCCGACGGCGCACAGCAAAAACCAGCGCAGCAGCACTTGCGCCACCCGCAGATCATGCCGCGCGCGTTTGGTGATGAGCAAGGCCAGCGCTCCGAGCACGAGGCCGATCACGATCAGGGTGAAGGTGCGGTAGTGCAGCGCCTGTTGCGCAAACAGCGGCCAAAATGCGCTCATGCCGTCCCCTTTTTTGCTTCAGTGCGCCGCGTCCGACTCTGAGCGGTCTTCTATGCCCACGTCGAGCGCCACCAGGAACCGCGACACCATGTTGTACGTGGCGACCACGCCGACGAGCTCGACCACTTGCTTGGGCGACAGCAAGGCGCGGACGGCGGCGAAATGCGCTTCGCTCACCCGCACTCGTCGGGTCATGTCGTAGGTGAGCGCCAGCACCGCGCGCTCGCGGGGGGAAAACGCCAGCCGGTTTTCCGCCGCCGCAGGGATGTCGTGCAGCAACGCAAGCTGCTCGGCGCAGCCGCCGGCGGCCAGAAACAGCGGGGCGTGATGCATGAATTCATACTCGGCCCCATTGAGTCGCGCCACGACGCAAATGGCGAGTTCGCGCAAATCGGCTTCGAGCTCCAGCTCGCCGCGCACCGCGCCCAGCAGGCCATTCCAGCCGCGCGCGAATGCGGGGCTGTGCAGCAGCATGCGGTCGAGGTTGAGCAGTTCTCCGCCGCGTCGCTGGCGTATGGCGGCTACCAGTTCTTCGGGCTCGGCGTGGTGTTGCGGCAAATAGGCGATGCGCGGCATGATGGAAACATAAAGAAAATGGAATGGCTGGACTGTAGCCCCGCTTGGGCGCTGAGGCCAGCGGCTTCAGCGCGCCAGTGCGGCGAGTTGCCTGAGGCCGTCGATGGCGCGCACGCCGTACCAGCTGGCCCATTCGCCGGGGATGCAGCGCACGGTCGGGTGCAAGCCGCGCGCGGCGAGCAGGCTGCGCACTTCGGCCGCATGCCGGGCGCCGAAGCGATAGGGCTCGCTGGACAGCAGCACCTCGTCCACCGCGCCGAACCAGTCTGCCGACCAGTCGAACACCGGATAGCGGGTGCGGCCGGGCTGATGCAGGCCATCCCCGCCCAGCACCTCGGGCAGGGTGTGCCAGCGCACGGCGGCGAGGCTTTGGCTGATGTAGGTATCGCGCGCCACGGTCATCCACGGATCGCGCCAGATGAGGTAGAGCACCTTGCGCGGCGCGCCGGGGCGGGTTTGCACCTCCTCCAGTACGGCTTGCAACTGCTGGCGCAGGGCGGCGACGCGCTCGGTCACGCCGGGCAGGCTGCCGAAGGCCGCGCCGAGCTGGTCGAACAGGCTCAGATTGTCTTGCGGGGCTTGCGGATGGGTGACGATGATGTGGGGCACGAAGGTGCGCAGCGCGTCCACGGTTTCGCGGGTGTTTTCGTCGATGTTGACCAGCACATGGGTGGGCTGCAGCGCGCGCAGGGCGTCGAGGTGAACGTCTTTGGTGCCGCCGACCTTGGGAATGGCGCGCACCTCGGCGCGGGGATGTACGCAGAACCCGGTGCGGGCCACGAGGTGCTGCCGCAGCCCGAGGGCGAACAGGGTTTCGGTCAGGCTGGGAACCAGGCTGGCGATGCGCGCCTGGGCGTCGGCTGCGGCAATCGGCTGGCCGAGGGCGTCGCAGACGGGCACAGCGGGCATGGCGGGCGCCGGGCTCAGACGGTGTGAGGTTCAGCAGCGCTAGGGCGGGCGAGCTGCCCCAGGCTTTCGAAAATCAGCCGACGCGGGGCGATGCGCCAGCCGAGCTGCTGCTCGATGGCGATGACGGCGCGCATGGCCAGCAGGGAATGTCCGCCCAGATCGAAGAAGTTGTCGGTGAGCTGCACCCGCTCGACGCCGAGCAGCTCGCGCCAGATGGCGGCGATTTGCTGCTCTTGCGGCGTGGACGGCAGGCGCGCGGCCTGGCGCGTGTGCGCCGCCGGGGCGGCGGTTTGGGGTGCGGGTAGTGCGGCGCGGTCGAGCTTGCCGTTGGGCAGCAGGGGCAAAGCGTCGAGTGGCACGAGGTGCTGCGGCACCATGTAGTCGGGCAGGCGCGCGCGCAGGGCCTGGCGCAGATCGGCCGGATTGGGCGCGGCGCCCGGTTTCGCCACGAGGTAGGCTACGAGGCGCACGTCTTCCGGGGTGGGGGCGTAAGTGGTGAGCACGCAGGTGGCCACGCCGGCTTGCTCGCGCAGCGCGGCTTCTATCTCGCCCAGCTCGATGCGAAAGCCACGAATTTTCACCTGGTGATCAAGACGGCCTAGGTGTTCGAGCTGGCCGTCGTGCCGCCAGCAGCCGAGATCGCCGGTTTTATAGAGCGCCCCCAGACCTGCCGCGTTCGCGTCAGGCCCCCCGAGGGGGATGAGGCCCGCGGCCCCAAGCTGCCCTGTGGCAGCATGGACGGAGCCGAATCCGAGCGGCTTGCAAGCCGCGAGGTGGACAAGAAAACTTGGGGCGGCCCAGCGTTTTCTCATGAGACGGGCCTGGGGATCGACGCTGAAAGGGTCGGGGATGAAGCGCTCGGCGGTGAGTTCGGGCCGCTGAAAATAGCCCAGCGAAACGCCGGCGCCGCCGATGTGGATTTCGCCCGGCGTGCCGATGGGGCAGAGCTGGCCCTGCGGATCGAGTATCCAGACCTGGGTGTTGGCGATGGGGCGGCCGATCACGATGGGCTGCCCCGGCTGCACCCGCCAGCAGGTGGACCAGACGGTGGTTTCGGTCGGGCCGTACAGGTTCCATACTTCGGCGCAGGCGGCGAGCAGACGCGGCGCCAGATCGGCGGGCAGGGCTTCGCCGCCGATGAAGGCGCGAAGTCTGGGGGGACGGGAGGGCTCGGGGTTGCCGGGCCAGCCGACGTCGAGCAGCATGCGCCAGGTCGAGGGCGTGGCCTGCAGCACCGTGGCCTGGCTGGTTTGCAACAGGTCGCGTAGGGCAAAGGGATCGCGCGACTGGGCGGCCCACGGTCAGCGGCAACAGCAGTTCGAGCACGGCGATGTCGAACGAGAGCGTGGTCACGGCGAGCAGGACGTCGTCGCTTTGCAGCCCGGGTTCGCGCGCCATGCTGCGCAGAAAATTCACCACGGCGCGGTGCGGCACCTCCACCCCCTTGGGCCGCCCGGTGGAGCCTGAGGTGTAGATCAGGTAGGCCGGGTCGTCGGGGCGGGCGTCGCGGGCGGGGTCGGGCGGGAGGGGGGCGTCGCGGCGAAGTCCGGCTAGCGGCGCGCTGTCGAGCGCGAGTTGCGGCACGTCGGCATTGGCCAATAGCGGCAGCAGGGCGGTCTGGGTGAGCAGGCAGCGCAGCTGAGCATCGGTGGCCATGTAATGCAGGCGCTCGGGCGGAAAGCCGGGGTCGAGCGGGACATAGGCGGCGCCAGACTGCAGCACGCCCAGCAGCGCGGCGAGCATGTCGGCGTGACGGTGCAGGCACAGCCCGACGCGGTCGCCGCGTCCCACGCCCATCTGGCGCAGATGGTGGGCGATGCCCAGCGCGCGGGCGTGAAGTTCGCCGTAGCGCAGCGTATGGCCCAGCGCGTCGGTGAGGGCGAGGCGGCTGCGGCGGTCAGGCGCGTCGAGCTGCAGCGCGGCGGGCAGGGTGAGCGGCGCGGTCAGCGGCTGCGGCGTGGCGTTCCACTGATCGAGCACGGCACGCTGGGCGGGCGTGACCAGGGCATGACTCGACACGGGCAGAGCGGGTTGCGCCAGCAGTTGCTCGGTGAGGAAAACATAGCTGTCGAGCAGGCGCTGCGCGGTATCCAAGCTGAACAGATCGGTGGAGTATTCGAGCTGGATGTGACGGCTGAATTCGGTATCGACGTGGATGGACAGGTCGAACTGCGCGGAAACCCTATCGAAGTCGAAAACTTCGTAAGTGAACGGTACGTTTGCCAGTTGGCCGATGGGCGCATTAAGCACGTTGAACAGCACCCGTACCAAGCCCTGTGGCTGGTCTGCACGTTGGGCTTCGAGCCGTTCGACCAGCTCGTCGAACGGGGCGTCCTGGTGAGCGTAAGCCGTGAGCGCGGTGTCGCGCACTTGCTGGACTAGCTGGTCGAAGGTGGCTTGCGGCTCGACGGTATTGCGCATCACCAGGGTGTTGACCAGGGTGCCCACAAGCTGCTCGGTCGCGGCATGGTGGCGGTTGGCGATGGGCGTGCCGACGGCGATGTCGGTGCTGCGGCTCAGGCGCGCAAGCAGCACGTTGAAGCTGGCCAGCAGCAGCATGAAAGGGGTAGCGCCGTGGGACACGCCGATGTGTCGTAGCGCCTGAATCAAAGACTCGGACAACTGCGCATGTAGCGTGCGCCCCCTGAAACTTGGTTCGGATGGGCGCGGAAAATCGGTTGGCAAAAGAAGATCAGTTAAGCCCTGCAGCCGTTCCACCCAGTAAGCCATGTGAGCCTGACGTGCCTCAGCGGCGCGCGGGCTGCGTTGCTCGATTGCGTAATCAGAATACTGAGTCGTCAGTTCTGGCAGGCCCATCTTGGACGGATCGGTCTGGCCTTGATGCAGCCGGGAGTAAATCTTGAGAGCGTCTCGTGTCAGCACAGATATCGCCCAGTTGTCGGAGATGGTGTGGTGCAGGATCCAGAGCAGCACATGCTCGTTTTCCCGCGTTCGCAGGAGAGCAACGCGGAAAAGCGGTGCAGTGGCAAGATCAAAAGGCTGGGCAGCAAACGCTTGCGCTATCTGTCTGGCGGTTTGCTCACGATCGGATTCGTCTATCCCTCGCAGGTCGATGAATTCCAGACTCGCAGGTGACGCAGGAAGAATGATTTGCGCGGGCTCCTGATTTCGCAGGGCGAACTGGGTGCGCAACCCTTCATGGCGCGCGATCAGAAGATCGAGGGTCTGTCTAAACAAAGACAGATCAAGAGTTCCTCGTAGCCGCAACGGCGCGGTGATGTTGTAGGCGACCGAATCCGGATGAAACTGCTGAATGACCCACATACGACGTTGAGATAACGAAGTCGGCAAATAGCCAGACTCGCAGTCGCCCGAGGAAGAGATCGAGACAAGTTGCCGCATGCCGGAGCGCGACGTCGTTGATGCAATCGCGGAATACTCTTCGGCACTGATTTCTGGCGTGCTTGTTTGTGCAAGACGTGGCTGTCGAAGCGACTCTGTCTCGAAGCCTAAGTTGTCTGCGCCCTCAGCAGGCGAATCTCCGACCGTGACGATATTTGGGAGGGCGTGCTGATCCAGATAAGCAGCGAGTTTGTCGATGCTCAGGTAAGTGAACAGAAGCGCCAGGGGCAGTTCAAGTCCGAACTGGGTTTGGATTCGAGAGCGCACTTGGGTGAGGGTGAGCGAGTGACCACCCAAGTCGAAAAAGTGATCATGCACGCCAAAGTCATCGGTGTGCAGCACTTCACTCCAGATAGCCCACAGGGTCTTTTCCGTAGGAGTATTCGGTAATGTCCGCGCCTGCGCCTGGGCGGTAGAAAGACACTGCGGGGTGGGCAACGCCCGCTTGTCAATTTTTCCGCTTGCAGCCAATGGCATGGCGGTCAAAATCTGCCATGAGCAGGGCATTGCATGGTGAGGCAGCAAGGTCTGTAGGGACTGCTGCAGGGTGCTCAGAGAGGTCTGCTGTTGGCCTTCGCGCCAGACGACATAGGCGGCCAGTTGCGGATCGTTTTCGCGCGGCTTCCAGGAAACGACCGCCGCTTGCGCCACGGCGGGGTGGGCGGCGAGGCGGCGTTCGATTTCGCCGATTTCGATGCGAAAGCCGCGGATCTTGATCTGCTCGTCATTGCGGCCGACGAGGTGCAGTTGGCCGTCGGCCGACCAGTAGCCTAGATCGCCGGTGCGGTACAGGCGCTCACCGGGGCAGAAGGGGTCGGGCAAAAAGCGCTCGGCGGTGAGTTCGGGCTGGCCGAGGTAGCCCCGGGCCACGCCCAGACCTGCGATGCAGATTTCGCCGGTGACATCGAAGGGCATTTGGCGCAACTGCTCGTCGAGCACGTAGGCGCGGGTGTTGTCGATCGGTCGCCCGACGGGCAGGTTGCCGCGCGTCTGGGTGATGGGGCCGTCCACGACGTAGAGTGTGCTGTCTTCGGTGGTTTCGCTCGGGCCGTAGTAGTTGAGCAGGGTGGCCTGCGGCAGCAGCAACTGAAAGCGCGCGGCAAGGGCGGCGTCCAGCGGCTCGCCGCCGAACTGAACGTAGCGCAGGCTGGTGCAGGCGGGCAACTGGGGGTCGTCCACCAGCGCCCGGGCGGTGGAGGGCGCGAGGGTGAGGTGGGTGATGCCCTGTTCGCGCACGGTTTGCAACAGGGCGGGCAGATCGCGCTGCAGGCCGGGCGGGGCGAGGTGAACCGCCGCGCCGCAGATCAGGGGCATGAAAAATTCGGAGATCGACGCGTCGAAACTCAGCGAGGATTTTTGCAGCAGCCGGTCGTGCGCTCCGAACTGGAGCACGCGGGCGTTCCACAGCTTATGGTTGCACAGGGCGCGGTGCGGAATCATCACGCCCTTGGGTTGCCCGGTGGAGCCCGAGGTGAAGATGACCAGGGCGAGGTCGTCGGGGGTGCTTTCGGTGACGGGGGCGTCAACGTCGCCGTAGGGCGGCGTCAGATCGGCATCGAGAAGTTGCGGCGTCTCCGAAGCCGCGGCCGCTCGCACGGCAGCGTGCAGCGACGGCTGCGCGAGCACGACCCGGGCTTGGGTATCGAGCAGGATGCGCTGCAGGCGCTCGGGAGGCAGGTCGGCGTCCAGCGGAACGTAGGCGCCGCCGGCCTTGAGCACGGCGAGCAGGGCCACGACGAGTTCGACGCGGCGTTCCATGATGACGGGAACGAGCACGTCGCGTTGCACCCCCAGACCGCGCAGGGTGTGCGCCAGCCGGTTGGCCGCCTGCTCTAGCTCGGCGTAGCTCAGCTGGGTGTCGCCGAAGCGCACCGCAACCGCCTGCGGCGTGGCGCGCGCCTGTTCGGCGACGAGCAGGTGCATGCACTGCGGCGCCGGGCGGGGCTGGGCGGTGCGGTTCAGCGCGGCCAGTGCGGCGCGCTCTTGGGCGCACAGCAGGTCGAGATCGCGCAGACGGTGTTGCGGATGGCCGATGAGTTCGGCCAGGTGCTGATCGAGGCGGGCGCTGAGAAATTCGGTATGCCGCAGCACGGCAGGGGCGCGGGGGTCGATCACCAGATCGATGGGCCGATTTTCGGAGTCGCCGTATTGGCGCACATAGGCGGCGATCGGCGCAAACCCGGGTTGTCCGCGGAAGGGGGCGAAGGACAGGCGGGCGTTTCCCAGCGTGGCGTGCGGATCGAAGTCTTCGAACGACACCATCAGGTCGAAGGGCATGCCTGCGATGCCCTGCCGGTGCGGCTGTCGCGCCAGGGCGCGGTCGAGCGGATATTGCTGATGGCGCAGGATCTGCCGGGTGTCTTCGGCCAGCGCGCGCATGAGGCTGGGCAGACTGTCGTCGTCGGCGGTGTTGAGTCGCAGGGGCAGGGTGTTGGCAAACAGACCGACGGTCTGTTTGTCGAGGGCGTCCTTGCGGTTGTGCAGCGGCATGCCGATGAGCACATCGGCTTGTCCGGTCACGCGCGCGATGTACGTTGCCAAAAAAAAGTGGACGCCCTGCGCCGGGGTCAGGCCCTGTTCGGCCGCCTGTTGCAGATAGTGCGCCCAGGTCGATGGGCTAACGCGCCACTGATGCACCAGCGGTTCGGGTGGCGTTTGAAGGTCGGGGGCCGAAACCGCGGCCAACGCTTGGGCGCCTGCGATGCGTTGCTGCCAGAAGGAATGGTCTCGCTCGAAGCGGGCGGACTGCAGGTAGGCCTGCTCTCTTTCGAGGAACCGTGCGTAGTCGGGTCCGGGCTGCGGCGGGGCGCTCAGGGGATTGTCCAGCAGGTCGTTGTAGCGTTGAGCGATGCGCTGACCGACCCGCATGACGCCATAGCCATCGAGCAGAAGGTGGTTGAAGCACAGCAGCCAGGCGTAGCGCTGCGCGGCGGTGCGGTACAGGGCGGATTTCCAGAGGAGGGGGCCTTGCGGGGGCGTAGGTTCGGTTTTGATCGCCTCGATGGCTTGCGCGGCGAGCTGGGCGGCGCGGTCAGGGTTGTGGGTCTCGGCGAAAAAGTCGGTGTAGGGCAATCGCCAGGACTGCGCCGAGGTGATTTGCCACCGCGGGCCTTCTGAGGAGTGCCCCCAGGGCCAGGCTGCGCCCAGCCCGCCCCCCGAGGGGGTCAAGGAAACTTGGGGCGGCCCGGCGTTTCCTTGAGAGGTCTCGACCACGCGGGCGCGCAGCATGGGTTCGGCGGCGGCGACTTCCTGAATGGCGCGCTGCAACACGAGCACATCGAGCGTGCCGTCGATGCTCACGGTCAGGCCGATGTTGTAGATGGCGCTGCCGAGCAACTCCTGGCGCAGCAGAATGTCTTGCTGGGTTTGGCTCAAGGGCCAGTGCTCGTCACAGGCTCGGGGCGTGGCGTCGGCGTCTGGGAGATGGCTCAAGAGCGTGGTTGACATGCAGAGAGAGGAAGTCGGGTGCGGCAGAGACGAATTTTCTGCTGTTTGCGGCATCTTAGGAGGGGCTTGATGACGGTTGACTTCAACTCGGGCGGGACTGTCCGGATTTTTGTGTTCGAGGCGCTGGGAGACTTTTCCACGGCGTCGGTCGGCGCTTGCGACGAACCGAGCGACGCGGTGGGAAAGTCGGT
>NZ_MEGQ01000072.1:0-9658 GCF_001725585.1 Thiomonas sp. SCN 64-16
CCTCATTGGTCAGTGAAGCCGCATTTGCCTGTACGGCAAATCCTCCGACCCACAGCATGGCGGGTAGCGCAACCCCGGCCAAGATGGCCGTCTTTTTTGTACGGTTTCTCATAGTCTCCTCGCAGCGGTGAATAAACCAGAATGCGCGAAGCCGTTCGGCTTCGCGCATGAGATGCATCAAGACACCGTGGTGTCTGCAGTGGACGTATCGCCCTTGTTATCAATCCAGGACACAGTCACTTTGTCACCGGCTTTACCGCCTTTGAAACGGAACTCCAGGAACGGGTTTTTGGAGATGGCCGTGCCCCAGTCGCAGGTCATCACGGTCTTGTCCCCATTTTTGCAGGTGACGGACTGAATGAAGTGGGCGGGAATGATTTGACCAGCTTTGTCTTTCAGCAGGCCGGTCTCTTCGGGGTGGGTCATCAGAACGCGAACGACCACAGCGTCGCCTTCGACGTTCGCCCGCATACGCATCGGAAATGCCATCGTGTTACTCCTTAAATAGGTGTGTTGCTGGAATCAGCAAAATTCAAAACAGTATCAGTAGATCGGGTTGCTGGATCGCGTGGGATCGGGTTGCCGCAGGCCAATCAGCCGCCGCAACCACCCAGCGTGACCTTGATCTCTTTTTTGCTGAACAGCAGCTTGTCGCCAACCTTGGCCACGGCATAGACGTTGGAGGTCTGCGCCATTTTGACGCGGGTGGCCACGTTGGGCACCGAAGCGTCGGTCATGTTGAACATGCCGGCGAGGACCGTCGGGTTCTTTTCGATCACGATACCCAGCGCGGTGGTACCGGCTGCATTGCTTTTCACACCCACCGGTACCACAGCGCCGTTTTCGGCGATGTCCGGACCGATGATGCTGACATCGGTGCTTTCGGTGGGCGTTCCACCCCAGATCTTGGCCGCGTCGGCAAACGACTTGGCTTCGAACAGGGGCGCATTCCAACCCGGAGCGTCAGCAGCCAGGGCAATATTGGGCATGAGACCAGCGGTTGCAGCAACGCCCAAGGCGGCTGCGCCTGCACCAATCTGCATGACCTGGCGACGAGTTTGATTCATCAGTCTTCTCCTTAAAGTGAACAGGACAGTACCTGTATCTTGATAACGTATTACTGCTTCGCGCCGTCGACAATCCACTGCGCAATCATCTTGGCATCGCCTTCGCTGATGGTTTGCGGCGGCATGGGGATAGAGCCCCAAACACCTGAACCGCCCTTGATGATCCGTGTGGTCAACTCGGCGACCATATCTTTTTTGCCGCCATACTTGGCCGCGACCTCCTTGTAACCTGGGCCGACCAGCTTGTTGTCACCCAAGCTATGGCAGGCCAGGCAGGACTTGTCTTTCAAAAGAGCAACCACCTTGGCGTCCGGATTGCTGTCCGCCGCGGCTTTTTCCTTGGCTTTCTTTTCCTGCTCTGCCGCTGATTCGGTCATCATGCCGCGGATCGGACCCCATGTGCGGTACTGATCTGCGAGGTTGCCGTTATTGTTCAGCGCAAACTCAGGAATGAAGCTGGTGATTTTGGGAGCTGGTGCGCAGTTTTTCATGCAATCCGTGTTGTGGGTATCCGGGATACCCCCATTCCCGATCTCTTTGCCGGGCCACATGCCGTGGTTCCAGATCATGCCATTGCGGTTAGGCAGCATGTCCTGAACTTGTTGTACGTTGTCACGGGTCAGCACGAAGTTGCCGGGCACCACGTTGGCGAGGTTCAACAGGTAGGCCACCAGCGCATAAGTATCGTCCCAGGTCAGCGAGCCCGGCTCGTTCCAAGGCATGGCGCGATGGATGTAGTCGAACAGCGTGGACACCGTGGACAGCTTTTCAATGGTGGTTGCGCCATCATTGGTGTTCGCCAACTTGGCGACACGACCCGTCTTGATGTCCTGCTTGGTGGCCTGGTAGGCACCGACCAGAGGCGGGAACACCGCGTTGGAATCGGCAAAGTCACCATGGCATGAGGCGCACTTAGCCTCCCACAGCTTGGTGCCGGTTGCCACGCTGCCTTGACCGACCGGCAGGCCGGCGAAATCAGGGCGAACGTCGATGTTCCAGGCCTTGATTTCATCGGGCGTTGCCGTACGACCCAGGGTGGCATCGAGCTTCAGGTCCTTTGCGGGGACTTGGGGATGGACGGGCATGCCCGCCGCCGAGGCCACCGTGGCGCCGCCGACAAACATTCCCCCCAGAATGACCGCCAGCGCGGCTTTACGAATTCGCGAGTTGGACATTGCGAACATCTCCATTTTCTTCAACTTGCCAAGTTTGGATTGCGTTGTTGTGATAGACGGAACGAGTACCGCGCACTTTGCGCAGTTCTTCATAGGTGGGCTGCACCATGCCGGTTTCGTCAATCGCGCGACTTTGCAGGAAGGCGACCTGCCCCTTCCAAACCCAAGGCACATTGAACCGAGTGAATGCCTTGCTCTGGATCGGCCCTTCAAGACGCGCGGGCTGCCAGTTCACGCCGCCGTCGAACGAGACATCGACACGCTTGATTTTGCCGCGGCCCGACCAAGCCAGACCCGAGACGTTGTAAAGCCCTTTGTCCAACAACACCTGACCACCGGACGGCGAGGTGATCACCGACTTGACTTCCATGACCGAGGTGTATTGACGCAGACGGCCATCGGGCATCAGATCGACGTAGCCCACGGTTTCGTCCTTGGTGGCGAAAGGCTGGGTACCGAGCTTGATGCGGCGCAGGTACTTGATGTTGGAAACGCCTTCGACCCCCGGCACCACCAAACGCAGCGGGTAGCCGTTTTCCGGGCGGAGCATTTCACCGTTCTGGCCGTAGGCCACCAGCACCTCACCCGACAGCACGAGCGACATCGGGATGGTGCGGTTTTCGGTCGAGCCGTCAGCGCCTTCCGCCATGATGAAGCGAACGCCCTTGAGGTCGGCGCCGCAGTCTTCGAGAATGTCGATGAGCGGCACACCGGTGAACTCGGAGCAGGACACCATGCCGTGCGTATATTGCACGGTCGGCAGCGCCACGTTGCCCCATTCCATCGCGGAGTTGGCGCCGCATTCGATGAAGTGAAAGCGCGACACCGGCTGCATGCGCATGATGTCGCCCACGGTATAGACCTTGGGCTTCTTGATGAGATTCTTCTCACCCATCACCATGAAGCGGAAGTCTTCCGGGTTGATGTCGTACCAGCCCTGGTGCGAGCGGTTGAAGTGCAAACCCGCCGGCGTGACGATACCGAACATGCCTTGCAGCGGCGCAAAGGCCACGTTGGCCTGATTCACCGCAGCCAGACCCGGACTGATGCGGCGCACCAAGTCCTTTTCGTACTTGG
Organism: Thiomonas sp. SCN 64-16; assembly: GCF_001725585.1. NCBI lineage: Bacteria > Pseudomonadati > Pseudomonadota > Betaproteobacteria > Burkholderiales > Thiomonas > Thiomonas sp. SCN 64-16. The sequence continues at coordinate 3,320 of NZ_MEGQ01000072.1, forward strand.
ACGGCATGCCGTAAGGTGGCTCGTTCACCGGAGCGCCCAGAGTGGTGCGCCACTCCTGCTCTTTCAGGATGAACTTGCTGCCCTTGTCACCCTCCCAGTCTTTGCGATCGGCTGCGTAGACGTTCGCTGCACCGCCAGCGGCCATGGTGGCGCTGGCCGTCAGAAACGCTTTACGCAAAAAGTCGCGGCGACCTCCCTGAACCTGGGCGATCTGCTCAGCGCTCAGGAAGTTTTCCGGTGCTTTACGCAGCCGGCCTAGCTTTTTTGTGTAGTCACTCATCCTCTTTCTCGCTTAGTAGGCACGTCGGGCCAGGCGATCCGTCTGCGAAACCGATTCAGGATCGTCGAGCTCGATGGCAATTTGAGTACACACGGTCCGGCACAACTGCACTGCCTTCTCGCTCTGCACACGGTAATAAACCAGATTACCGACGCGGCGCTTGGCGACCACACCGGCTTGATACAACACCTTGAGATGCTGGGACACATTGGGCTGGGTCGAATCGACCGAGTCCATGATTTCTGTCACGCTTTTTTCGCCTGTACAGATGGAATTGAGGATGCGCAAGCGCAGGGGGGTGGCGAGGACGCCGAAGAGCTCGGCGGCGGAATCGAACACCCGATCCGCGTCGACCGAGAGATCATCTGCGGGCGACGTCACCAGTTCCGGGAGCGTGTCAGTTTGTGGCATATGAATTTGCTTATAAGCAAGCACTGATATTTTTCAAACCCTGACGGGGCTTGTCCACCCTTGGCGGCTAGGAGTTTCCCTAGTCAGGGACGCGCAATTGCATCAGGAATTTGCTGAAGGGCAAGCGGGTCTTCCAGTGTAGTGAGGTCGCCGGGGTCACGGCCTTCGCAAATCGCCTGGATCGCGCGACGCAACATTTTTCCTGAGCGGGTCTTGGGCAGTGCCGTCACCAGGCAGATGCGCTGGGGTCGAGCGACGGCGCCGAGTTGGGCGTCGACGTGGGCGGCGATGGAGGCCTGACTGGCCTGCGCAGTCACATTATCCTGCCCCGGACGCAGCACCACGAAGGCCCAGGCGGCTTGTCCTTTGAGTGCATCCTGCACGCCCACGACGGCCACCTCGGCCACTGCGGGATGCGCGCTGATGCTCTCTTCGATTTCGCGCGTGCCGAGCCGGTGGCCAGCCACATTGATGACATCGTCGGTGCGACCGAGGATGTAGAGATAGCCGTCGGCGTCCTGACGGCCCCAGTCGAAGGTGGAATACACCTGCCGGTTCGGGTATGTACTCCAGTAGGTATCCACAAAACGGGCGTCGTCGCCCCAGATGGTTTGCAGACAACCGGGCGGCAGCGGCCAGTCGATCGCCACCACGCCTTTTTCGCCGGGAGCGACCGGCTCGCCGTCTGTCTCGTTGCGCAGGCAGACTTTGTAACCCGGCATGGAAACGCCGGGGGAGCCCATGCGAGAAGCCACGTCGGGAAATCCCAGCGGGGTTGCCAGAATGGGCCAGCCAGTTTCGGTTTGCCAATAGTTGTCGATCACCGGCTTGTTCAGCGATTCGGCCGCCCAGCGGCCGGTGGGTTCGTCCAGCGGCTCGCCCGCGAGAAAAATGGCACGCAGACTCGACAGGTCGTGCCGCTGCAACAGCGCGGGGTCATGGCGCTTGAGCACGCGCATGGCGGTTGGGGCGGAGAACATCTGATTGACGCGATACTGCTCGACGATGCGCCAGAACACAGCGGCATCCGGGCGGATGGGGGTGCCCTCGTACAGAATGGTGGTCATGCCGGAGAGCAAAGGCGCATACACGATGTAGCTATGCCCCACGACCCAGCCGATGTCGCTCGTACAGAAAAACGTCTCCCCGGGCTGGCCGCCGAAAATCACGCGCATGGACAGTTGCAGCGCCACGGCATAGCCCCCGGTATCGCGCTGCACGCCCTTGGGTTTGCCCGTCGTGCCCGAGGTATAGAGGATGTAGCTCGGATGGGTGGAATCGACCCAGACGCAGGGCACTTCCGCCCGGGCGTGCCGGGTGCGCAAGTCGGCGTAGGAAACATCGCGCGGTGCCTGCCGGGCCCAATCCGCCAGCCCGCGATCGACCACGATGACCTGCTCGGGCGGATGCTGCGACAGACGTAGCGCTTCGTCGAGCAAGGGTTTGTACGACACGACTTTGCCCGCGCGCGATCCAGCGTCGGCGCTGACGATGACTTTGGGTTGCGCATCATCGATACGCGCCGCAAGGCTCACCGACGCGAACCCGCCGAACACCACCGAATGCACCGCACCCAGACGCACGCAGGCCAGCATGGCGAACACCGCTTCGGGAATCATCGGCATATAGATCAGCACCCGGTCGCCCTGGGTGACGCCCAGACTCTGCAGACTGGCCGCCATGATCTGCACTTCGCGGTGCAGCTCGGCGTAGCTGTAACTGACCTCCTGCCCCGTTTCGGTGGACACATACACCAGCGCGGCTTGCCCGGCGCGCTCCGGCAGATGACGGTCGACCGCGTTATGACAGAGGTTGGTCAAGCCCCCCGAAAACCAGGCGGAGAATGGCGGCCTGCTGCGGTCGAGCACACTGTTCCACGGCTTTTTCCAATCGATGGCCTGCGCCTGCTCGGCCCAGAAAGCTTCGGGTGAATCGACGCTGCGGCGGTAAAAATCGGCGTAAGACGCATCAATCATCGCACTGTCTCCTGTTTTGTATGAATGCGGCCCAGCCTAGGAATGGGCGCTGACGCCGAACTGACTCATCGATGAGCTGAGGGAAACCGCGATCAAATCTTCACCACAAGCCGACCCCGCACTTTGCCGTCGAGCAATTCTTGCGCGGCCGTTTGAGCCTGATCGAGCGGGATGTCGTGAGCGATCTGGTCGAGCATCGGCGCATCGATCAGATCGGCCAGCTTCTGCCAGGCTTTGCACCGAGCCGACTGCGGCTGCATCACGCTGTCGATTCCCGCCAGTGTCACGCCCCGCAGAATGAAGGGCGCCACCGTGGTCGGGAAATCCATGCCTCCCGCCAGACCGCACGCGGCCACCACGCCGCCCCAGCGGGTTTGCGCGCAGGCGTTGGCCAGGGTGTGGCTGCCCACCGTATCCACCACCGCCGCCCAGCGCTCTTTCTGCAACGGTTTGCCGGGCGACGAAAGCGTGTTGCGGTCGATCACTTCAGCGGCCCCGAGCGCGCGCAAATAGGCTTGCTCCTGCAACTTGCCAGTTGACGCCACGACCGTCCAGCCCAATTTGGCCAGCAGTGCCACAGCCACGCTGCCTACGCCACCGCTTGCCCCCGTCACCAGCACGCTGCCCTGCGCGGGTACGGCGCCATGCCGCTCTATCGCCAGCACGCACAGCGCCGCGGTATAACCGGCCGTACCCAGCGCCATGGCCTGTCGCGCAGTGAAGGCCTTGGGCAGCCGGATCAACCAGTCTCCATTGAGCCGCGCTCGCTGGCTCAGGCAGCCCCAATGCGTTTCGCCCACGCCCCAGCCGTTGAGCACCCAGCGGTCGCCAGGCTGCCAGTCGGCATGCGTGCTTACAAGCACCGTGCCCGCGCCGTCGATGCCCGGCACCATGGGCCAGCGCCGCACGACCGGGCCGCGGTTGGTCAGCGCCAGCGCGTCTTTGTAGTTCAGGGTGGAATATTCCACCGCGACGGTCACGTCTCCCGCAGGGAGTTCTTCGTCTGGCCATGCCGCCAGGGTGGCACTGAAGCCTTGATCGGTCTGATTGAGTTTCCAGGCAGTGAACATCGTGTTTTCCCGTTGAGGCGGCAATGCTTCTTGCACTGCACAATGATTGACACATTCAAGCGTTCTATCTAAATTCACGCGATTATGCGTGTCAACCCCTTGTTCGCCCAGATTGCCTTGGCCTGTTGCCTGTTAGGACCATGCGGCATCACCTCAGTCTGGGCCGGCCCGCGTGTGCTGCCCCAGATCGACCCGGCGCAGCCCTCTGAAAAGGCGGTGCGAGACGTGCAAAACGCCCAGCGCGACGACGCCTCACTGCGCCAATGGTTGACGCAAAACGGCTTTGTGCATCAGGTCTCCACCCGGGCTTCCGACCTGGTGGTCAATGCGCTGAGCTTTCTGGGCGTGAAATATCGCTACGGCGGCGACTCTGCGCGCAGCGGCTTCGATTGCTCGGGTTTTGTGCGCTACGTCTATCAGGAAACGCTGGGCACGGTACTGCCGCACAACGCCGCGGAGCAGGCGCACGAAGGCGAAAAGATTCCGGAAAGCCAGCTCAAACCGGGCGATCTGGTGTTTTTCAACACGCTTCGCCGAGCCTTCTCGCATGTGGGTATTTACATCGGCGATGGTCAGTTCATTCACTCTCCCCGACCTGGCCAGACTGTGCGCGTCGAAAATCTCGATTCGCCTTACTGGGCCAAACGCTTCGACGGCGCGCGCCGCATCATGACGAGCCCGCAGACCGAAGTCGCGCAAGACGACCCCAGCAGCAGCCCGAGCGACACGGCGGCACAAGCGGGGCAATAAGCGAATCCGGCGTTCATTGCCAAGCTGCTTACAAAAAAACGGGCCGAGGCCCGTTTTTTATCGCCGTGGCGGCGGCAGATCGGTACAGCTGCCCTCTGCGGCCTCAGCCGCCAGACCCACGGATTCGCCCAGCGTGGGATGTGGATGGATGGTGCGGCCGATGTCCACCGCGTCCGCCCCCATCTCGATCGCCAGAGCGATTTCACTGATGAGGTCGCCCGCGTGCGTGCCGACAATACCGCCGCCGACGATGCAGTGCGTCGCCTTATCGAACAACAGCTTGGTGAAACCCTCGTCACGGCCGTTGGCGATGGCCCGGCCCGATGCCGTCCACGGAAACAGCCCCTTGGTCACGGCGATGCCTTGCGCTTTGGCTGCGTCTTCGGTCAGGCCGACCCAGGCAATCTCCGGATCGGTATAGGCCACGCTGGGAATCACCCGCGCGTCGAAGGCCGACTTCGCCAGCGCGTCGTCGCCTTTGAGTTCACCCGCGCACACCTCGGCGGCGACATGGCCCTCGTGCACCGCCTTGTGCGCCAGCATGGGCTGACCGACGATGTCACCAATGGCATGGATATGCGGCACGTTGGTGCGCAACTGCGCATCCACCGGAATGAATCCGCGCTCGTTCACCGCCACGCCGGCCTTGTCGGCCGCGATTTTGCGGCCATTGGGCGCGCGGCCCACGGCTTGCAGCACCAGGTCGTAGCGCTGCGGCTCGGTAGGAGCACCTTCGCCCTCAAACGTCACCCAGATGCCGTCGGGCTTGGCTTGGGCGGCCACCGTCTTGGTCTTAAGCATCATGCGGTCGAAGCGCTTGGCGTTGAGCTTCTGCCAGACCTTCACCAGATCGCGGTCGGCGCCGGGCATGAGGCCGTCGAGCATTTCCACCACGTCCAGGCGTGCGCCCAGCGTGGAATACACCGTGCCCATCTCCAGCCCGATGATGCCGCCGCCGACGATGAGCATATTCTTCGGCGCCTGCTCCAGAGTGAGCGCACCGGTGGAATCGACGATGCGCGGGTCATCGGGCAAGAAGGGCAGGCGCACCGCCTGCGAACCTGCGGCGATGATGGCGCGCTGAAAACCCACCGTCTGCGTGGCGCCGGTCTTGTTCTGACCCTCGCCCTCGGTGAGTTCGACCTGCACATGGTGCGCGTCGATGAACGCCCCATAGCCTCGCACGACCGTGACCTTGCGCATTTTCGCCATGGCCGCCAAACCGCCGGTGAGCTTGCCCACCTCCTTGGCCTTGTGCGCCGCCAGCTTGGCGCGATCGACCTTGGGCGCGCCGAATTCCACCCCGAGGTCGGCGAAATGCGCCGCTTCGTCCATGACCGCGGCCACGTGTAGCAGCGCCTTGCTGGGTATGCAGCCGACGTTGAGGCACACGCCCCCCAAAGCGGCGTAACGCTCGACCAGCACCACCTTCAGGCCCAGGTCGGCGGCGCGAAATGCTGCGGAATATCCCCCGGGGCCAGCGCCGAGCACCAGCACGTCGCACTCCACATCGACCTTGCCAGAGAACGCTGCGGCAGCCTGCGGCGCAGGTGAGGTTTGTGGCGCCGTGTTTGTCGGCGAGGCGGCAGGCGCGGGCGGCGCGGGCGTAGTCTCGGCGATTGCCTGCGCACCCGCAGCGTCCAGCTCCAGCAAAACCGTGCCTTCGCTCACCTTGTCGCCCAGTTTCACGCGCAGCGCCTTCACCACGCCGGCGGCGCTGCTGGGGATCTCCATGCTGGCCTTGTCACTCTCCACCGTGACCAGCGATTGATCGACCGCGATCTGGTCTCCGGCCTTCACCAGAACCTCGATCACTTCCACATCCTTGAAGTCCCCGATATCGGGAACCTTG
>NZ_MEGQ01000073.1:0-9238 GCF_001725585.1 Thiomonas sp. SCN 64-16
AGCACCCGACGCACCTTGCTCAATGCGTCAGATCACCGCGGCCAGGGTGGAGCAGTTTGGGTGGCCATAAGTGGAGCACTTTGGGTGGCCGCCGGGGCCCAGAGCCAGCAAGAACATGGCAGCGGCAACCGAGGGGAGAATTCTTTGTTTGATGTTCATGATGCGACCTTTTGAATGGGTTGGAAAAAACAGCGCACGTCGCCCCGGTGAGGCGACGCACGCATTGGAGGGGGATCAGGCGCCTGTGCGATGGCCTGCAACGCCGCTGCCCAGGATCGATTCCCCTCGCGGCGTGATTCGCCTGTTTACTTCAGGCTCATGTTGTCCTGAACCGCCTTCACGCCGTCCACGTTGCGTGCAAGGGCGACCGCTCTCAGCTCCTCTTCGCGTGTGCCGACAAAGCCGCTGAGTTGCACTACGCCCTTGAAGGTCACCACCTTGATTTCGAACAGCTTGAGCTGCGGGTCTCCAAAAATCGCGGCCTTGACCTTGGTCGTGATGGCCGTGTCGTCAATGTACTGGCCCGTGCTGTCGTGCCGATCTGTGGCGGCACAGCCTGTAAAACTGACCAATGAGGCCGCCAGCATGACGGCATAAAGCACTTTGTGGGATCGCATGATGCATTCCTTTGAAATAAACCAAGTGTTCCCGAAGGCGTGTTGCCCAAGGGGTAGATGTTTGATGGCGCAATGGCGCAGGCGTATGAACGCTTACATGCGCCCTGTGAGAAAGAGGATCAGCACCACGATCACAATGAAGCCAAGAATGCCGCTGGGAAAGTACCCCCAGCTGCGGCTGTGGGGCCAGCTTGGAAATGCGCCGATCAACATCAGAATCAGGATGATCAGCAGAATGGTGCCTAACGACATGGTCATACTCCTCGTGTGCAGCGATGGGCGCGATGACTCTCGACCGACCGCTTTGCTTCAGGGCTGTGCAAGGTCAGATTGACCCCAGGCTCAGATTGCGGGACCGTCGTCTTTGCAGTGCTTCTGCCAGGCGGCGAGCTGCTGCTCCGCTTCGTCCTTGGTGATGCCATAGGACTCCTGGATCTTTCCGGCGAGTTGCTCGCGTTTGCCGTCGATCTCGGTCAGCTGATCGTCAGTGAGCTTGCCCCATTGCGCTTTGGCCTGACCCTTGATCTGCTTCCAGTTGCCTTCGATACGTTCCCAGTTCATGTTCAATCCTTCAAGTGATGGGGCCGTTGCCCCGGTTCATGTCGCTTCGGCATCGCGTTGCATTTCTGCGATGTCGTGGCATGCACTGAAGGTATCGAACTGCAAGCAAAGTGTCTGTGCGCTAACGAACATGCAAGACCGTTTTTTCACGCGAAGTCGGGTTCTGCGCGCTCCGGGGCCTTATCTTGCATTGAAGCGTCGTAAATCCGCTGATCCAGCGCATAGCAGCTGCATGCCCTGGATTGCAGGGCGATGCGATTCACCACCCGGAGATCACCGCGGTGGTACGCAATCAAGCCGCTGCGCTGCAACTCTCCTGCCGCCACCGTCACGCCGACACGCCGAACGCCCAGCATCTGGGCGAGATCTTCGTGCGTGACATGAAACGTGTCGGCGTGGGCGCGGTCCTGGCTCATCAACAGCTGACGTGCCAGCCGAGCTTCGATCAGATGAAAGCGTTGACACGACACGGCTGCTGCCCGTTGCGCCAGCAACACATAGACATAGCGGTGCAGACCTTGACGCAGCGCCGGGCTTTGCGCCAGCGCCTCTTGCAACGCACTTTGCTCGATTCTCCACGCCGCCCCGGAACCTCGCACCAACGCGAGCAGCGGCGTGGTCGTCACGCCGAGTGCCAGCTCTGCGCCCAGCATGCCTTCGCGTCCCACCATTCCCACTTCCAGTGGCGCCTGCGCGCCTGTCTGCTGAAGCAGCGAGACATATCCGTTGACTGGGAAGTAGGCATGCGCGGTCTGCTGGCCTGGCGCGCCCAGCATGGCGGCAAAGACCAGCTCAACCGGCTCGCATCGCTTCAGCAAACGACGCTGTTCGATGCGAGGCAGGCGTTGAATGAGCGCATTCTGAGCGGTGAACAAAAAGGCTTTCGTGAACAGCACATCCAACGCATGCCGTGATGCAGCCCAGACCGGGCCGTGCGTGGCGTCTGGAACCGATGCCGACACGATGCGCCCAAATCTTCGCGGTGTCCGTTTGCTGCCGCACATAGCGATCGGCAGATCGTGCGGCCCGGCTTGCATCAACCATCAGCGCGCCCAGCAGCCGTGCGCCAGTTTTTGCGCAACGAGGGCGCGATGTGGCCTGGGCGATCAGATGGCCAACGTGGCCGGAAGCAGCCGGTCGTACTCCGCCTTCACCACCGCGTAGCACTCGCAACTGCGTTGCTCCAGCCCAGCCCGGTTGAGCACCTTGATACGGCCGCGTGCATAGTCAATCAACCCTGCCCGCTGAAGGCTGAGCGCGGTCTCGGTGACCCCTTCGCGGCGAACCCCGAGCATGTTGGAGATGAGTTCCTGCGTCATGACCAGATCGTTGCCGTCAAGCCGGTCCAGGCTCAGCAGCAGCCAGCGGCAGAGCTGCTGGTCCAGCGAATGATGCCGGTTGCACACGGCAGTCTGAGACATTTGCGTGATAAGCGCCTGCGTGTAGCGCAACAGCAGATGCAGCACCGGCCCGGCGCGATTGAATTCAGTCTGCATGCCCGAAGCGCGCAGCCGATATCCCTCGCCTGCACTTTGCACCACCGCACGGTTGGTGGTGGATTGGCCACCCATGAAGAGCGAGACGCCGACAAGCCCTTCCCGACCAACCACTGCAATTTCGGCGGAAGCGCCGTTTTCCAGCACGTACAACAGGGAGACGATGGCGGTCGTCGGAAAGTAAACGTGGCTTTGCAGGCCGCCCGCCTCGTAGAGCACCTGCCCCAGTTCAAGCTTCACCCGTTCAAGTTGCGGCTTCCAGCGCAACCATTCCGCATCGGGAAACGAGGCCAGCAGTTGATTGAGCTTCGGGTCGTCTGCGATTGGGCGCATGTCATTCTCCGGGAGGTGCGTCATTGATCCGTTGGGCCTGGACATCACGCCTGGAGCGACTCGCCAGGCTGGAAGCAACCCCGTGAACTCTCACGGAGAAGGGAGGCGTTGATGCAGGCAAGTTGATTGGCCAAGCGAGATGAAGCGCCGAGTTTTATTCCCTGCATCACGTCACCGCCATTGTCGCCGATCCGCCCCGCGCAGCGGTCAGGACACTCCGCACGGCACGTCGATGGCGCTGGCTGGGGCGCTGGCTATAGGGCGCTGACTTTTCCGCTGTGGGTCTATGGCGCGGTGAAGATCGGCATTCCGCCGCAGGTGTTCATGCTGAGCACGCTGATTTTTGTCGCCGGCCTGCTGCTTGCGGGCGCGAACTGGTGGGCGCTCGCCGTAGCCGTGAACGGGCCCCCGCGCCTCTTATTTGCCGCCGCGACGCATGCGGTTGCGCCGGGTCATCGCCTGGCAGGGTTCGCAGTCGTCCTTGCGGGCCTTGCGGCCGTAGCGCCCGGCGTAGTGATCGAACACGGCGCGCGGCACGATATGCAGGAATTTGCCCAGCCACCCCATCTGCCACGGAATGGTGACGTAGGCGCGGCCTGCGTCGATGGCGGGCAGGGCGTGACGCGCGAACTCGGCGGGTGAAATGAGAAAGGGCATGCGAAAGCGATTGCCCGCCGTCATGGGCGTTTCGATATAGCCGGGGCTGAGGGTGACGACTTTCACGCCGCTGGGCCGCAGTTCCACGCGCAGGCTTTCGAGCGAGCGGATGAGGGCGGCCTTGCTGGCGCAATAGGCGGCGTGGCAGGGCAGGCCGCGAATCCCGGCCACGCTGGCGATACCCACCAAGGCGCCGCTGCCGCGCGCGCGCATCGGCGCGATGAAGGGCGCCAGGGTGGCGAGCGCGGCGGCCCAGTTGATGTCCATGATGTCGATGGCGACGTCGAGATCGTCGGCTTGCGACAGATCGACGCCGTGGCTGATGCCGGCGTTGGCAATGACCACCTGCGGGCAGCCCCATTCGCGCAGCAGGGTGTCGGCCTCAAGGCGCAGGCGGTCGGTGTCGCGCACATCGGCGGCGATGAGCCGCACGCGGGCCGCATCAGTCGGGTCGAGATGGGCATCGCGTGCGACTTGTTCCAGCAACTCGGCGCGGCGGGCGATCAACACCAGCCGCCAGCCGCGAGCGGCATAAGCCGCAGCCAGCGCTGCACCGATGCCGCTCGACGCGCCGGTGAGCAGCACGATGGGTGCGGGCGATGCGGCGGTCATGGCGTGGCTCCCGGTGGGGTCTGGCCCGGCACGATGACGGCTTTCACCCGTCCCTGCAGCGATGCAGTGCCCGCAACGCCGTTGAAATCCACTGCATTGCCGGAAAAAACGGTCTGCCCCTGCTGCACCACCGTGGGCCGGTTCGACTGCACGATCTGCTGGTTGGGGAAGATGTTGAGAAACTCGCTGCGCACGATCAGCGGGGCTTGATGGGGCACGCCGCTGCGCTCCACCACGGCCTGGCCGAGCAGTTGCACATTGCTGCCGTCTTTGTTGGATAGGCCGCGCAGCGCGCTGGCCGTGGTGACGATGCCCTGGGGGTTGACCGCGCGCAGCTGCGGCGACGTGATGTCGAAGGTGTCGGAGGCGGGCAGGTGCACCATCTGCGTGCCGCGCAAAACGGCGCTGAGCTGTCCTTGGGCGTTGTAGCTCGCCGCAGAAAATCCGCGCAGCAGATAGTCGGGCAGGTTGGAATGCGCCGCGCCGATTCGGGGGTTTTGCTCGGCGCGCATGACCACCTGCGCCACCCACCAGCTGAACGCGGCGGCAAGCGCCAGCAGCAGGACGGGCGTCCAGGCGCTGAGGCGGAGCCAGAACTGGCGCGGATTGATTCTCATGTCGGCAGGGGCTTCAACGCGCGCTGGGCAGCACGGCGCCCGGCTCGGCCAGGGTGCCGCTGATGGCATCGTGAGGGCGGCCTGCCTTGGTGCTGCCCAGCGGCGGGGTGTGCGGCTTGCCGTCGAGTGCATCCTGCAGCAGGCCGGCGTAGGCGCCGCGCGCCATCAGCAGCAGATCGCAGACTTCGCGCACCGCGCCGAGCCCGGCGGGGGCGCGGGTGATGTGGCTCACGCGGGCCAGCACTTCGGCGTGGCTTTGCGGCGGCGCTGCGCTGAAACCTGCCCGGGCGATCAGGGCGAGATCGGGCCAGTCGTCGCCGATGATGGCCACTTGCTCCCAGCTCAGCTCAAGTTGGTCGAGCAGGCTCTGTGCGGCGGGCAGCTTGGCGCCGCTGCCCAGCACGCTGTGCTGCAAACCGAGCTCGGCGATGCGCGCGCGCAGCGCGGGGCTGTCGCGCCCGGAAATGACGACGGGCTCGATGCCTGCGCTCATCAACAGCTTGAGGCCGTGGCCGTCGAGGGTGGAAAAACGCTTGAGTTCTTCGCCCTGCGCGCCATAAAGCAGGTCGCCGGGGGTGAGCACGCCGTCCACATCGAGCAGCAGCAGCCGCACATCGAGCGCGGCGAGTAGGAGTTCGGGCTCAAAGGCGAGACGGGGTGTGGCGTCGCGGGGTGTGGCTTCGATAGGCGGGTTCATGGCGGATTTGTTCACACCCTCTCAGATCACTTTGGCGGCGAACAGGTCGTGCATGTTCAGCGCACCGACGGGCTTGCCTTGCGCATCGACGACGAGCAATTGGTTGATGCGGTATTGCTCCATGAGTTGCACCGCTTCGACGGCGAGCGCGTCCGGGCCGATGGTGTGCGGCTGCGGGTGCATGGCCTGCTGCGCTTGCAGGGTGTTGAGGTTGGCGCCCTTTTCGATCAGGCGCCGCAGATCGCCGTCGGTGATGATGCCCGCCAGCACGCCGTGCGCATCGACCACGGCCGTCATGCCCAGGCCCTTGCGAGTGATTTCCATCAGCGCGGCGGTGAACGGCGCGTCGCCCGTCACGCTGGGCACGGCCTCGGCGCTGCGCATCACATCGCGTACATGGGTGAGCAGTTTGCGCCCCAGGCTGCCGCCGGGATGGGTGCGGGCGAAATCTTCGGGGCCGAAGCCGCGAGCGTCGAGCAGGGCGACGGCCAGGGCGTCACCCAGGGCAAGCTGGGCGGTGGTGCTGGCGGTGGGCGCGAGGTTGAGCGGACAGGCTTCTTGTTCGACGGCGCAATCGAGCAGGATGTCGGCATGCCGCGCCAGGGTGGAGTCGGTGCGGCCGGTCATGCTGATGAGCGTGGCGCCCAGGCGCTTGACCTGCGGCACGATGCGGGTGAGTTCTTCGGTCTCGCCGGAGTTGGACAGGGCGAGGAACACATCGTCGCGCGTCACCATGCCGAGGTCGCCGTGGCTGGCCTCGGCCGGGTGTACGAAATAGGCCGGCGTGCCGGTGGAGGCGAAGGTGGCCGCGATTTTTCGGCCCACATGCCCCGACTTGCCCATGCCCGACACCACCACGCGGCCGGGACTCTGCAGGATGCACTGCACCGCCTGCGCAAATGCGCTCGACAGCGGCGGCGCGGCCAGGCGCTCACGCAGGGAAAGCAGGGCGCGGGCTTCGATATCCAGGGTGTCGCGCGCGAGTTGAACCGCGCGCTCAGGCGAGTAGGGGGTGTGCATCAGCGGCAGTATAAAAACCGCGGCGCTTTCTGTCTGATAGCGCCGCCCCAGACCTGCCGCTGCGCGTCAGATCCCCCGAGGGCATGGCGGTTCAGCTCACGATGCCCTGATGCATGGCGTAGCGCACCAGATCGGCGTCGTTGTCGAGGGCGAGTTTGTGCATCAGCCGCGTCTTGTGCGTGCTCACCGTTTTGCAGCTGATGTGCAATTCGTCGGCGACCTGATTGACCGATTTGCCTTCGACCAGCCGCATGAACACCTGCATCTCCCGGTCGGAAAGACGGGCGTGGGGTTCTTCCGCCGCCTCGCCCTCGTTCATATAGTTGGCCAACTGCTCCGCCACGCCGGGCGTGAGGTAACGTCCGCCGTGCACGACCTTTTGAATGGCCTCGACCAGCACGTCGGGGCTGCAACCCTTGGTGAGATAACCTGCCGCGCCGCCGCGCAGCGCGCGCAGCGCAAACTGTTGCTCGGGATGCATGCTCAGAATCAGTACCGGCAGGTCGGGGTGCATGAGCTTGATGCGCTTGAGCAGATCGAGTCCGTTGCCCTGGGGCATGGACAGATCGAGCAGCACCACGCTCCACGACTGATCGCGGATGGATTGCATGGCGCGGGCGAGATCGCCGCACCAGACCGCCTGCATGTCGTTGGAGCCGAGAAAGCGCGCAAGACTTTCGCCCAGCAGCGCATGGTCGTCGATGATGAGCACGCGCAACTCATCCAAGGGCGTCTCCTGCGGATGGCTGGGGTTGGGCGGCGCCCGCGTCATCGCTCGACAGCGTAGGCCCCAGTGGCATGCACACCTGTACGCGCACACCGCCCCGCGGCGACTGGTCGAGCTGAAAGCTGCCGCCGAAGACTGCGGCGCGTTCGCGCATGCCCCGCAGACCCAGCGAGGGGCGGCTGGCCGGGGGCTCCTGCGGCGTGTAGCCGATACCGTCATCCTCGACTGAAATGCAGATCTGATGGGCCTCCACATCGACACAGCGTACCCAGGCCTGACGCGCCCGCGCGTGGCGCACCACGTTCGTCAAGCCCTCCTGCGCGATGCGAAACAGCTCCGTGGCGATCAGTTCGCCGACCTCGCTTTTGTAGCTCAGCTCGGTTGACACCCGAATGTCATAGCGTTGGGCGTATTGCGCGGACATCCAGCGAAGCGCGGCCTTCAGCCCCAGGTCGAGCACGCTGGGCCGCAATTCGGACGCAACCCGCCGACCCGCCTCTGCCGCGGCGTGAATGAGCTTGTCGATGTTGCCAAACAACTCCGGCGCCTGCGCGGCGCCAAACTGCTTGCGCAGCAGCGCCACATCCATCTGCAAGGCCGTGAGCACCTGACCCAGATCGTCATGCAGGTCGCGCGCCATGCGGGCCCGCTCTGCCTCGCGCACCGACTCCAGATGCGAGGCGATCTGCCGCAGGTCGCTGGAGAGATTGAGCAACTGCGATTCGCGCAGATGACTCTGCGTGACGTTGAGCATGATGCCGGTGGATTCGGCCGCGAGGGCGTCGATGCTGCGCGTGCGCGCCCGCACATTCACCCACTTGAGCCCGTGCGGCGTATGCAGACGCCCTTCCCAGTTCCAGAAACCGGAGGCAACGCTGGCCTGCAGCGCCGCATGAAACGGCGCGAGATCCAAGGGGTCGATCTGGTTCAGAAGGTGCTGCGCGGAGTGCTGCAAATCAGTGGCCTGAACGCCACAAACCGGCAGGCAACAGGCGCTGGCAAAGTCGAACCGCAATTGCCCGCCGTCATGGCGCAGGCGGAACACAAAACCCGGGAGCTGGTCAACGAGCGCACGCAGGTCTGTGAAACCCTCCGGCGCCTGCGTTGCGCCGTGCGTCAGATCGGCATCGCCTGCCAAGTCGGCCAAGTGATCGGGTGTTTCACGGATGTGGCGCTGCGGCAACATGAGCTTGGCATGAGATGCGGTGGTTCAAAAATAGTGCGAGATCACAGCATTCGGGTTGTGAAATCTGGTCTCGACTAGAGAATTCAACGTGCTTTAGGGCGGCAGTCCTAGGTTATCAGAAAATTCTGACAAAAAAACCAGCAAATTCCGATACGCAAGTCAGAGCGCGCTGATCGATTCAGCTTAGGGAAAACTCGACAATTCACACTCCCTAATGAGCATATTTTGGGGTCTGACGAGTCGCAGGCCTAGGCCTCGTCGAGGGGGGGGTGGTGATCAGGACGTGAGGCGAAACCTTTAGTGCATCCCATATGTAACAAACAGTGCCTTTGTTTTGCGTTGTATTGCGGAGGCGGTTTCGAGTGTCATGAGTCGAAACAGTCTCATCTTGGGAGGGGCTTGATCGTGTGGTCGCAATGGGTGCACGGCTGGCGTCATAGTGAGGAAGTAGTCATGAATTCATTCTTTTTAAAAGCGGGAACTCTTGCCCTAGTGGCTTCGGTGAGTCTTGCGGGCTGCGGTGGCGGTGGCACGACGGATCTCGCTGCCGCCAATAATGCGACTGCAGGAACTGGCACGGCAGCGATCGCCAGTCCGCAGCCCACGATCACCGGCGGCAGTGCGAATAACGCACCGCCGGAGCCGACGCCGACTCCGGCTCCGGCTCCGGCTCCGGCTCCGGCTCCGGCTCCGGCTCCGGCTCCGGCTCCGGCTC
>NZ_MEGQ01000074.1:0-9115 GCF_001725585.1 Thiomonas sp. SCN 64-16
GCGGGGTTCCTCGATCACCGGCGCGAACTTCTTCTGGAGATCGGGGTATTCGTCGAGCACACGGGCGGACGGCATGGATTTCTGCAGAAACTCGGGGGTGTCCAGCTGATTGCCGTAGAGCGCGTTGTTGACTTCACGCTTGTGCACCTGACGCAGGGCACCCCCTGCGGTCGGCCCATCGGCGAAACCCAGCGATTTGCCGTTGGCCATCGTGTCGCTGAACGCTTCCCATTCCCGCCCGTGGTTGGGGCCGAGCTTTCGCACGGTGGCAACCTGGGCGAACTCGGCGAAGGTCATTTCGTGGGGCGGTTTCGTTGGAAGGGCTTGCGTCTCGCCCTTGCCACGAATGGATGTCACACCCAGACTCTTGCCGTGCTCGGTCATCAGCCGCTCTTTGGCCGCATTGTCGAGTTCGGTCACAGCCTGCGCCGGAGGCAGTCCAGCCTCGACGGGAACAGCAATGTCTTCCCAGCCGTGCGCCATCACGAATCCATCAGGCGCGGTTTTGACGGAAAGGATTTTTTCGGCGACGGTCTGTCCGCGCGTGAACTCGCCGCCCTTGTTCCTGTCCTTATCCAGCAGGAAGGTCTTTTCATACGAGCCATGCGGGGTCTGCTTCCAGCCGCTGGATTCCAGCGCTTCGTGCATCGTGGGCGGCTTTTTCGTGGAATCGGTCTTGCCCTGTTGCGCTTCGGCGTTGATGGCCTGCTCCGGGTCTTTGACCTTCAGTGACAGCGCGGTCGCCACAATTTCGTCACCCTCCCAATAGGTCATGTGACGGCGGGTTCCCGTGTCCAGGTTCTGTTCCGTGGTGGTCGTCGTCCCGGCGGGATTACGCTCCACGGTCAGCACACGCGACATGCGATTTTTCTCCATGTCCACCAGATCGATCCCCGGTCTGATCTGGTCGGGGTTGATGAGTGTCAGCCCTGCTCCAAGGGCGGACGGCTCAGCCGCGCGCATCGCCGCATCGACCGAAGCCTGGCGTTCCTGCGTGATCTGCAGCGCCTGCTCCTTGTCCAGCACATAGTCCACGGCCTTGCCCGCTTCGGCTGCGGCCCGGAAGATTTCGTTCTTGTCGTTCTTGAGCGCCTTGGCCCAATCCTGAACGTAGGCGGCGTGGCGTTCGGGGTCATACGGGATGCCGGTCTGTGCGGCGGCGAACAGGCTGAACATCTCGGCGCGCAGTTCTTCCTTGGCGTAGCCTTCGGAGCCGAAGCGGTGTCCGCCGGTGATGCCTTCGCGATTCAGACGGTGTGCGGCGCCGGTGGCATGGCCGATCTCATGCAACAAGGTGCCGTAGTAGCGCGCCGCGCCCTGCTCGTTGCCCAGCTCGGAATTGAAGGCGCCACGCGGAGGAAGCACCACCTGGTCGCGTTTGGGCGAATAGAAGGCATGCTCGGGATGCTCGCCGTAACTGAGACCATCGCGCGCCATGGCGGCCTTGAGGGACTCGCCGCGCGCCACGGGGTCGAAGTCGGGCGCGGGCGCCAGGGCCTCCAGCTTCAGCCCCTCGCACTGTGCGACGTTGAACACGGTGTGAACGCGGGAGGTCCAGGTGTCGAGCTCGCGCGCCTTGTCCCAGCTCAGGTGTTGTGGGCCTTGGTCGGTGTGGCGCTGCACGCGCAGATCGGCGGTCTTGACGTGCAGGGTGGCTTCCTTCTCGGTCGGCATGCCGACCTCTGCCCTGCCGTTCTTCTCGCCGAACACTTTCACGCGCATGCCGTTGAGCGTGAAGCTGATGTCCTTGCGCTGATAGAAGGGCTGCTCTTTCCACAGTTCGACGGGCAGGCCGTGTTCGCCTTTTTTGACGCGTCCGCCCAGGGCGTTGATCTGCTTGACGGTGCCGTAGAGCGGATCGGCGTAGCCGCGGTCGACCTGCTCCAGCATCAGCATGAGGCGGTTGCCGCCGCGGTACTCCCTGCCGGTTTCCATATTGCGCGGCAAGCCGGTTCGCAGCGCGGCCCAGGGCTTGTTCCAGGGGATCTGGCCCTGCTCCAGCGTTTGGACGAGTTTGTTGGTGAGTTCCTGGCGCAGATCGCGCGGCGGCTTGGCCTGGTCGGGTTTGGTCTCAGCCATGATCGGCCTCCGTTTGCACGTCGTCTTCGAACTCGGCGCCGAGCGCTTCGGCCGTGGCGCGGTCGGGGACGGAGAGGGACTCGAATTCGGCCGTGTCGCCATCTGGGGCGGCGGACGGGGTTTCGGGGGTTTGCGGTGTTTGCATGACGAACTCCTGTGATGGATCGAGCCGGGCGTCAATGCGACGCCCTGTCCTGACTCTGCGGGGTGGGGACAGGAGGCTCAGCCGCCCAGCCCCATGTCCCGGCTGGGTTGCCGGGAGCGTGGTCTGACGGGGGCGCGCTGCGGGGCTTCGGGTTCGCGTTCTTCGGCGCGCTCTTCGGCCCGCTCGTGGGCGACGATCTCGCGTTCGACGGCCTTGTCCTGCGCCTTGTCTTCGGTGCGTTCTTGCTTCTCTTCCTGCGCTTCGCGTTTTTTCAGTTCCTCCTCGATGTTGCGGGTGCGCAGTTGTTGCTGAAGCTGCTCGCGCTCGGTTTCGATCTTGGCCCACATGCGCTCGGTCACCTGCTGGCCCAGCGGGGTGAGGCGATCCTGGTCGTCGATCAGACGGGTCTGTTCATCGTGACCCTGCAACCGGGTGCGTTGATCCGGGGTGAGGGGCTGGTAGCGCGAGGCGCGGTCGATGGCGTCGAAGCCGTGGATGTCGAGCTTCGCCAGCAGGGCTTCGGCCTGCAGGGCTTTTGTGTCCACGGCGTAGGTGCGGCCATCGCCGCCGCGCTCGGGGCGGGCGGACTCGATGGCGCCCTGCCCGACCGCCGGGGCGGTGAGTCGGGTGTCGGCGCCCAGTTCTTCGCTCTGCAGGGTTTGCAAGCGACCGAGCTGCCAGGTCTGCTGCAGTTCAGGGTTCTGGACTTTGAGGCCCATGCGCCCGGCGATTTCGGCGGCGCGTTCCTGGAATTCGCGGCTGCCGGTGAACTGCAGGCCTTTGTCCATGTCGTACTTCTGCTCGGCCAGGCGCAGGGCCGACTCGATCTCGCGGTCATCGACGTGGTAGAGATCGACACGCTCGCCCCGGTCGGTCATCACCTTCTCGCCGTCGCGGGCGTAGTGCACAGCTTTGGGCGGGCCGTCCTCGATGTCGTGGGTCAGGCCGTCGAGGACTTCGGACTCGAGGGCGGCCACGCGGCGGCCGCGGATGCTTTCCTGCGAAGGGTCGCGGGTTTTTTCTTGTTCGAGCAGACGGGCGGCGATGGGGTCGTGCTCGGCGCGCGGTTCCAGGAACTCACGCAGGGTCGGCGGTAGAGGCAGGCTGCTGGCCAGGGTTTTGCGCTGCGCCGCCTGGGTTTTTTGCAAATGCTCGATCTGCTTGGCGGATTCAAACGCATGCACATCGAGGTCGCCGCCGCTCTTGAGGGTTTCGGCGCGTTGCTGGGCCAGGGTGGAGAACAGAGACTCCCGCGCGGCTTGCTGCTGGGCGTTCAAGTCCTGCCAGGCCTTGGCGCGCTGTTCGCGAGCGGGCTGGGCGGATTCGCGCCAGGCATTCAGCAACGCGGCTTCTTCTTTTTGTGCGTCGCTGACCTCCGTCTCCTTTTGCTGTGGTTGTGGCTTCGGCTCCTGTTCGGACTCGACTCGCTCCAGAGCGGCGTTGAGATCGGCGAACTCCGTTCGCTGCGCGGTCACGGCTTGCTGGACGGGGACGGGTTCATCGGAGGGGATGTGCGGCGTCGGTTCGGTTTCGGCTTGTGGTTCCATCGATTGCTCCTGCTTGAGATGGGGAATGGGGGGCTTGGGCTGTCGCCCTTGCCCAGTGGGTGGCGCGAGGCTGGGATGGCTGCGCTGGAAGGTCCACGGCGGGACGGCGCGATCCAGGGTGTTGCGGATCGATTCCGGCCCGCTGTCGCGGAGTTGGTCGCGCGCGTCGTAGCCGGGGGGCGTGACGCCGTTGGGTTTTTCTGGAAGGGCGATGGTTGTGCGCGCGCCGCCGAGGATGCGGGCGGCTTTGAGGGCATTGATTTGCCCTTTGCGTGCGGCGCGCTCGCCGTCGTTGTCGGCGTAGAGGGTCACGCGGCCCTGCACCTGCTCGTGCAGGGTGCGGGCCACCTCGGGCAGGTTCTGCGCCGAGAGGGCGGCGATGACGGGCAGTCCTGTGGCCTGATGGAGGGCCAGCGCCGTGCCGATGCCCTCGCACATCACGATATGGGGGGCGGTTTTGGCGGTCTCGAAGGCGCGAAGCGGGGCTTCAGCGTCCTGGCCGTCGATGGGGATGACGGCAAAGGCGCCCTGTGTGGGCGTGCCGGCGACGAAGCGCTTGTCGGCGGACTGGCCCGGCGCCGCCCAGGCGATGCGCTGCATGCCGACCCATTCGGGCTCGCCGTCGGTGAGTTTGAGCATGGGCACGAGCAGCTGCGCGCTGTGCTGCCGCAGTCCCGCCGTGGGCAGTGCGGGGTTTTGCAGGTAGGGGAAGTTGCACGGCTCGTGGCTGGCTTCCCAGCGCGTCAGGCTGTCGGTGAGGGCGGCCTTTTGGCGCTCGGCCTGTTGCTGCAGCCAGGCGGTGCGTTCGGCCTGGGCCTTTTGTTGTTCTTCGGGCGTGCTCTCGCGCGCCAGTTCCGGGCGGAAGGCGATGGGTTTGCCATCGGCCTTGAAGTTCGTCACCCAGCCGGTGCCGTCGTCCCGCAGAAGGTAGGCGGCGTCGTTCCTGCCATTGGGTCGGTCGCCGACATCGGCGCGGTGGATGCGGCCATCGACCTGCAGACGCTGCGGGTCGATGTGCACATCGTGCAGGCGGGCGAAATCGAGAAACGGGGTAAGTTGCGTCGTGTCCATGCCCTGACTCTGCAGGGTGGGGACAGATGCCCTCCAAGACAAAGCGCAGGATCTTCCTTGTGCCCTTATCGTTTATAAACGACAATGTCATCATGTTCACCGTTCGGCACTACCTCACCGAAGACGAGCGCGACCCGTTTCAGGAGTGGTTGAAGAAGCTCCGCGACCCGATTGCAAAAGGCCAGGTGGTCAAGCGCGTGGGCCGGATCGAGGCGGGCAACTTTGGCGATCACAAACCCTGCCGAGAAGGTGTGTGGGAGCTGCGGATCGACCAAGGCCCCGGCTACCGCGTCTATTACGCGATGGCCGGGGCGGTCGTGGTGCTGCTGCTGTGCGGCGGTGACAAAGGCACCCAGGACGCCGACATCGAGCGCGCCATTGGGTATTGGAAAGACTGGCAACGGAGATCAGCATGAAGGATCGAAGCCATGACGAAGCGATGGCCGAGCTGTTCAAGGAAGACCCGGCTTTTGCGGCCGAGTATCTGAACCAGCTTCTCCAGGATGGAGAGCCGTCTGATCTGCTGGTGGCGCTGCGCCAAATGGCGCAAGCGCGCGGTGGCGTGCGCGCCATCGCCAAGCAGACGGAGCTAAACGCCAATCAGCTCTATCGAACGCTGTCGGCCCAGGGCAACCCGGAGCTGCGCAGCCTGTCAGCGGTTCTCAAGACGATGGGCCTGCGCCTGGCAGTGCAGCCGATCAAGTCGAACCACGCTCACCATTGACGTGAGGCAGCATCAGGCGACGCGCTCGACGTGGAACCCGCCGCCGCTGGCCGACCAGCCGCGCACAGCCGCAACCTCCTCGACTTTGCGGCCATCGGCGGTGCGCTTGATGGGCACGACCACATTCACCGCTTCGGCGATGAGTTCGGGGTTGGGGGGAACGCCAGCCTCCTGGATGAGCTGGCCGATGCGGATGAGCGCCGCGCTGGCGTCATTCGCATGCACCGTGCCGACGCCGCCGGGGTGACCGGTGTTCCAGGCTTTGAGCAAAGCCAGGGCGCTGCCGTCGCGCACTTCGCCGACGACGATGCGGTCTGGCCGCAGGCGCATGGTGGCGCGCAGCAGCCGGGTCATGTCGGTGTTATCGCTGGTGCGCAGAAACACGACGTTCTCGGCATTGACCTGCAGCTCGCGGGTGTCTTCGATGACGACGATGCGGTGCTCACCATCGAGCCGGGCCACGGCATCGAGGATGGCGTTGGCAAGGGTCGTTTTTCCGGTGCCGGTGCCGCCGCACACCAGCAGGTTGTGCCGGGTGGCCACGGCCTGCTCGATGGCCTGCTTCTGCGCCGAGGTCATGATGCCCTTGTCCACGTAGTCGGACAGGGTGAAGATCAGTGTCGCCTTCTTGCGCAGGGCGAAGCTGGCGCGCTCGACGAGCGGGGGGATGAGGGCTTCGAAGCGGCTGCCGTCCAGCGGCAGCTCACATTCGAGGATGGGTTGCTGCGGCGTCACCACGGTATCGAGCATGGCCGCCACCGTGTTCACGATGGTCAGCGCCCGCACGGCGTCGATACGGCCGGTCTGCTGCATGCCCTCTCCCAGTCGATCCACCCAGAGCGTGCCGTCGGGGTTGAGCATGATTTCGACGACCTGGGGATCTTCGAGCGGGGTGAGGATGTCCGCGCCCATGGCCCGGCGCAGGGCTTCGGACTGGCGGGCGTGGGTGAGCTGCTGCGCGCTCACTCCTGCTCCTCGGCACCGGGCTGATCTTCGGGTTCGGTAGCCGTCACGTCGATGGGGCGCACGCCGTTGCCGGCCAGCTCCAGGATGTCGTCCTGGCTGGCCGGGCGGGTGTGTTCAAGGGTGGACTCGGTGAGGGATCGGATCAGGCCTTTGGCCGCGCCGCGCAGGGTGAATGCGCGCACGAGATAGTCTTTTCCGCCAAAGCCGACGACGTAGAGTTTTCCGGGGGTTGCCATGACTGCTCCAGGGTTGCGGCGCCAGACGTTGGCGCCCTGCCCTGACTCTGCGGGGTGGGGACGGAAGGGGAATCAGCGCGCGTGTTGCGAGTCTCTGCAAGGTCGCCTCCCAGACAGGGTGGAGTAGCTCAGGCAGACTTTTCCTCCAGACTGCGTAGTCTGATCAAACCCGCCAGTCGTTCTGATCCAAAGCCGCCACTGGCACCAGTGTATCGATCGGCCTACGCGGCACGCTGGACTTGGGGCCGATCCGCCCGACCGGGAGACCGGTCCTCGGCCTGAGCGGACATTGGGCGCTGCCAGTGGCGATGGCGGCAATGGTGTGGTCAGCAGCCACCGGCAACGTCGGCCTCTGGGATTGCGGCTTTCAGCGCCATCGCACCGGCTCCTTCGACCGGGTGCAGCCTTCCGGCCTCAGCCTCCGAACCGATCACACCGAACATAGGTATTCTGGTTCACAATCTAGCCAATGATTGACACGGCGCCTTCAATCTGAAGGCTATAGGGCGGGTACGGGTTGCGCTCCTACTCTTGATGCCAGGGCTTGTGGCGTGACAAGATGGGGCGCCGGGTTTCATGGCTTTTTATCTTTGAATGCAGGCGAGGCACAAGCCGGCAAGTCCATGATGCACTTGCGTTTTCTGAGGATTCGCGTGACCAGAATATTCCGCACCACCCAGCTTATCCGACATGATCTGCGGAATACATTACATTATCCATTCCATAGGAAGGAACATGGCGAAAGACTACAACTATAAAGTCCTGATTTCGCGTTTGGGCGAAGCTATAAAGGATGAGTTTTTCCTTGAAGCCAGTTGGCTCGCGTATGCAATCCTTGAAGATCGACTTGTTTCGGCACTTGACGAAACTGGCGGTGCAGTCACAACAACAGGGAGGCCTATACGCATGTTGGGACCCAAACTTGGTGAAATTAAAGCAAGGCAACAAAGCGTACTAAATTTACGCAAAGCGTTCTTTGGTGACATGCTTGACAGACTGGATGCTTGGAAGGATCAGCGCAACGATCTTATGCATGCCATGGCAGACGAGTCAAAATCAATCTCGGAGATAGATCAGCTCGCCCAAGATGTTGCTATCTCTGGCCGAGACCTTGTCCGTGATTTTTGTGCCGCATGTCGGCGTTTGAAGAGATTCAATAGAGGTTAGCGGACTCTCAAATAGCCAACACTATACTCAACCCGGACGCCCTACATGCCTCTTTGCGGCGTTCCGATCGTCAGTTAGCTTCACGTTGGGCATCAAGACCATGAACGATCAGAGTACACATCGAGTCTTTATCAGCTATGCAACTCCCGATCGTGATCGAGTGATTCCCTATTACAATTGGCTAAGGGAGAGGGGTTTAGATGCGTGGATTGATTGCCGCTCTATAAGACCCGGCCAGAATTGGGACTTCGAGATAAAAAGGGCGCTGGACAAGAGCAGCTTTGTGGTCGCCTTCATTTCTAGCAACTCTTACAACCGTCGCGGATACGTTCAACGAGAGCTGAAGATCGCACTGGATAACTTGTTAGAAAAACTGGTTGACGACATTTACATCGTCACCGTTATTCTTGACGACGATGTTGGAATTCCTGAGCAGCTTAAAGGTATTCAGTGCATTTCTGGTTCTGATGTCCAATGTAAAGAAAAAATATCGGACGCGATTACTTATCAGCTTGGGCGTCTTGGGGTGCAGGTCGATCAGACTCAGCGGAAGCAAGATATCTATTGGACGTCTAAGACGCTGCGAGAATCTTGGGATGGTTTGCCAGGGTACGAGTTTGAAGCCCAGCTTTTATCCTTCACCTCCGATACTTACCCCAATGCTTATCAAATTGGCGATTACCTGCAAGGCAGAATGCTTGACCAGCTATTCCGGCATCGTCTAAATAAGCTGTCCCAAATATCGGACTTTTACAATTACGGACAAGAAAAATTTAGCCGAACCAATACATACGACGCTCATTGTGGCACGCCTAAGCTAAAGGGCCGAGTGATATCTGTACAGTACGCCGTCCATTGGTACGGTGCGGGTGCTGCGCATTCAAACTTCCACTTTGAAACTCATGTGTTTTCGCTTGATCCACGGGCACGGAGGCCTACTCTAGAAAGTATGTTCTCAGAGCCTTCTAAAGCACTTTCGATAATTCAGGACGCGATTAGGAAGCAGCTGAAATCAGAGCTTCCTCTCAAAACGGAAGCCAATCATAATTTTGGAACTGACTGGATAGAGAGGGGTACGGATAAGTGGGAAGACTTCAGCGCCTTTGTGCTTGCTGAGGACAGCATCGACTTAATGTTTGCGCCTTATCAGGTCGCTTCCTATGCAGAAGGAGCTAAGTTT